>NZ_JBXWQZ010000030.1:0-50546 GCF_059612645.1 Ruegeria sp. YKSF131
ATACTGTGCACGGATACGTTCAAAAATGTCGCCGAACAAATCCAGCTGTTCATAGACGCTTGCCTTGTTCTCGGCCTCCTGCGCCAGCAGGGGTCCTGCGATCTGAGTTGTTGCAAGAATACCTGCCACAGTTCCAGCCAGACCGGCCACCACAAATTTCTTCATACGCGTTTATCCATCCTTGTCGGTCCGAAACCACGATTCCGGGTCCACGGGGCGATTATCTTCTCTTACCTCTATATAGAGCGTTTCTGAGCGGTCAGTTCCAGTGCCATCACTGCTTGTTGACAAAATTGCGCCGATTTCCGGCATTTCACCGGGCATCAGGCCAACCGGTGTGCCCTCCGGGATCACCTGACCTGGCTGGCCATAGACCTCCTGCAAACCGGAAAATACGAACAAAAGACCCGATTGAGGCTCAAGGATGATTAGGTTCCCCAGGTCCAGCAGCGGCCCGCGATAGCGAATTGTCGCCGCGGTGGGCGAGGTGACCAAGGCGCGCGGGCGTGTACCCACAATCAGGCCGGGGCGCGTGACACCGGCGGCGTCCGTTTCACCGGCCTTGTGCAGCAAGATTCCCTGTACCGGCATTGATATCCGGCCTTTCCTGTCCAAGACACTGGCATTGCTGTCGAGGATCTCTCCCTCCGAGATCTCGGACAGACCACTTGCAAAGCCATCCAGTGTTTCGGTCGACGAGATCAAAATGGCCGTACGCACCGGGTCTTCCACGAAACGGCGGGGCAAATCCGTGCGGTCGGCGATTGCCTCGCTCAGACGGGTACGGGCCTCCTGAACGCCCGTTAGACCCTCTGTCAAAGTTTCCGAGGCCTTTTTCTGCAAGACACGCAATGTCTGCACTTCATTCAGGTCCTGCGCCAGTTCCTGCGCGCTGGCGTTCAGGCCAGGGGTGACCTCGGACAGTATAATACCTGCACGGGCCGCCCCCAACGGGCCGGACGGATGTAACATCAAGACGGGTGGTTCGGTCGTTTCAATGGTTTGCAGAACACCAAGCAATCGCCGGATTTCCTTTTCGCGCGCCCTCAATTCGGCACTCAATTGCGCCTCGCGGGTTGCCGCTTGGCGCAATCCCACCCGCATCGCGCCCAACCCGGCCTCATAGGCATGGATCGTCTCCGTAAGAGCATGGACCCGGTCCCGGGCGCTTTCGGCCTCGGATAACGCGATGGACGCCTGTTCGAGCATCTGCGCTGCGTCCAAAGCGGCCTTGGAGGCGTCTGGCTGGGCCAGTGCCGGCAAGGCTAAAAACAGACACACTGCCAGAGCAGCCATTTTCATGACAGCAGGCTTTCCCCGGTCATTTCCGGCGGTTTCGGCAATCCCATCAGCTCAAGCAGGGTCGGGGCAAGATCGGACAAACGTCCTTGGCGCAATTTCGCACCTTCAGGCCCGCCAAACAGCGCCACGGGAACAGGATTGAGCGTATGGGCCGTGTGCGGGCCGCCGGTCACAGGATCGACCATGACTTCGCAATTACCGTGATCGGCCGTGATAATCATCGCTCCCTTGACCTTTTCAAGAGCCGCAATGACTTGCGCCAACCCCTGATCGACGGCTTCACACGCTTTGATCGCAGCATTCAAATCACCTGTATGACCAACCATATCGGGATTGGCATAATTTGTAACAATCAAGTCATACCCTCCTTCGATGGCTTCGATAAATTTCGCCGTAACCTCTGCGGCCGACATTTCGGGCTGTAGATCGTAGGTCGCCACTTTCGGCGAGCTCGGCATAAAGCGATCCTCGCCTAGTTCGGGCGTCTCCTTACCGCCATTCAGAAAGAACGTAACATGCGGGTACTTCTCGGTTTCAGCTAGTCTAAACTGCCGAAGCCCTTGCTTGGCGACCCATTCGCCCAGCGTATTCACAATCGAGCGCTTTGGAAAAACCGTGGTCATGTAAGCATTATGTCCATCGGAGTACTCGACCATGCCCAGCAGTGCTGAAAGCTTCGGGCGCGGTCCTGTCGCAAACTCGGAAAATCCTGGCTCTCCGATGGCGCGCAGAATTTCACGGGCACGGTCGGCGCGAAAGTTCAGGCAAAAGAAACCATCGCCATCGTTAATACCGTCATACCCCGTCAATACGGTTGGTGTGACGAACTCGTCAGATTCGGACTGGTTATAGGCGTGATCAACCGCGCCATGGGCACTGCTTGCTGTTCGGCCCTGCCCGTTGACCATTGCAGCATACGCTTCACTGACACGCTCCCAGCGATTGTCGCGATCCATGGCAAAGTACCGCCCGCTTACGGTGACGATGCGTGCGTTTTCGGGCAAGCGTTCTTCCAACTCAGCGATGTAAGTCAGAGCTGACCTTGGCGCGACATCACGCCCGTCCGTCACTGCATGTAGTGCAACCGGGACACCGGCATCCGTTATGGCAGTGGTTGCGGCAACGATATGGTTCAGATGACCATGCACCCCACCATCCGAGATCAACCCCATCAGATGCGCAGTGCCGCCAGCGGATTTGACGCTGGCGATGAAAGCTTGCAGCGCTTCGTTTTCGAAGAAAGTCCGGTCTTCAATGGAAAGATCAATCTGGCCCAGATCCATGGCGACCACACGCCCTGCACCGATATTGGTGTGCCCGACCTCTGAATTTCCCATCTGTCCGCTTGGCAGACCCACATCGGGGCCGTGGGTGATCAGGGTTGAATGCGGACACTCAGACAGGATCGCGTCAAACGTCGGCGTGTTTGCCAGATAGGGTGCGTTGGCTTTTGTGTCCTCGGACAGGCCCCAACCATCAAGAATGCACAGGACAACAGGTTTGGGGGTGGCCATTGATGTACTCCGTTTTCTGCTCTTGGGTCACCTTCTATCCTTTGGACTTCAACGGGTGAACCACCTTTGCAATGATGAACAATTTTAACCGACACAGAGTGTGTTAGTCTTTTAGATAGCACCGGAATGGGCGCGCCTTGCGATTGCGGTATTTGACGGTCAGGTCCAACGGCGCATCGTTTTCATCATAAACGCCCAGAACAACACCCCTGCCCCGACTTTTGGTTCGCATTTCAATCAATTGCTGCTCGGACCGGGTTGTGCGCTGTGACGCCCGCCGCGTCCAGGCGAACAGGTGCTCGTACATTTCAGCGATTACACCGGCATGTTCCGCGCTGTCACCCAGATCGTTCAACTCATCAGGGTCGTTTTCCAGATCGAACAGGATTGGCCGGTACCCACCTTCACAATGGATCAGTTTCCATTTCTTGCTTGCGGCCATGAACATCACCGCATCGCGGACCGACACGTCCAAAACATTTGCGATTGGTGAAGCCGAGTAGTCATATTCGCAGATCACCACATCGCGTGGCAATGCGTCCCTCTCCCCATAGAGAATAGGCAACAGGGAGTGACCTTCCAGAATATGCGTCGCCACTTCCCCGCCAGCCGCATCGACAAAGGTCGGTGCAAGGTCGATGGATTCCACAAGCGCATCGCTGACGGTACCGCGTGTCGCGTCCGCCTCGGGCGACGGGTCATAGATGATCAACGGCACCCTGGTGGAGGCGTTGTGGAAGAAGGTCTTTTCCCCCATCCAGTGATCGCCCAGAAAATCACCATGGTCTGATGTCAACACGATCATCGTGTTTTCCATCCGCCCGGTTCTCTCCATCCAGTCCAACAGGCGGCCCATCTGGTCATCTGCTTGCTTGATCAGCCCCATATAGGCTGGGATAACCGCCTCACGTACGTCCTGCCGCGAAAAGGTCTGGCCGATCTTTGTGTCCATGAAGGCTTTAAGCACGGGATGCGCATTCTGACGTTCCGCCTCGGATCGCACCACAGGCAGCACATGTTCCGGTCCATACATCGAGGCGTATGGGTCCGGTACGATGTACGGCCAATGCGGCTTGATAAAACTCAGATGACAGCACCACGGGCCATCATGCGTTTCCATGAACTCTATCCCGCGACCGGTCAGATAGGGCGTTTCGCTGTCTTCCTCGGCAATATTAGCGGCTTCGGGTGAATTCTTCAGAAACCAGCCTGACAGAACGTTGCCATTCGCATCCAGCCCGGAATTGGCAAAGTCATGCCAGGGATTGTCGCTCTCATACCCTTTGGCCTTTAGGAATTTGTTGTATTCCTTTGCCCCTTCCGGGTCATAATACCCATCCGGACCTTCGGGCAGCATACCGTCATCCCGTTCGTACACGTCGAACCCACATTCGGCGACGCGGGCCCCGATCAGGCTGTCAGGCTCCAAGCCCAACCTCGCCATCCCTTCGGCATCTGCACGCATATGAGTTTTGCCAACCAGCCAGCAATCCATCCCCGCCTTACGCAGGTGATCGCCCATTGTAATCTCACCGACTTTCAACGGAATTCCGTTCCACGACGCCCCGTGAGAATGCACATAGCGCCCGGTATAAGTGGACATGCGGGAGCTGCCGCAGATCGGTGATTGGATATAGGCGCGGTTGAAGCGCACGCCTTTGGCTGCCAGACGATCGATATTTGGGGTATGCAGATGCGGATGGCCGTAACAGCTCAGATAATCCCATCGCAGCTGGTCGAACATGATGAACAGGATGTTTCTTGCCTTGGCCAAGTTGACGCCCTTCCCCACAAGTCACGAGGACCTAGTTAGCCATTTCTATCCGCAGAGCGAAGCAAAACCTGCGTCAGGCCTGGCGGTCCATTTGCTCCAGCATCTTCTTGGCACGTTTGCATTGCAGCTTGTCGCGCAGTGGGCTGTCGGGGTCGATGTCTTTTTGGCAAACAACGCATTTATCCGCGCCCGAGATCGCGTTTAGACCACCGCAGCTGCCTTTGATGGTCTTGCCCATCAGCATGACACCCAATGACATGCCCACCATGACGAGAGCGAGAAGAATGAAGGCCAGAATAAAGGTACTCATCTCAGCTCCAACAGTCAGTTCGATCCCAGCGCGTCTTTGAACGCTGTGCTATGGGCAGTGATATAGGCATCTTCGCCGCCTGTCACATCCCGCGAGATGAAATACACTGCAAGTTTATGCTCCTCTGCCAGAGCTAGCCCTTTTTCCTGCCCCAAGGCCAGCATGGCTGTTGCCCAGGCATCGGCCATCATCGCGTTTTCGGCCAGCACGGTGACCGAAGTGGTGCGGTGCGTGATCGGACGGCCTGTTGTCGGATCGATGATATGCGAATATCGCACACCATCTTTTTCAAAGAAATTCCTGTAATCGCCCGAACTGGCCATGCCCCTGTCATCCAAAGAAATGATCAACTGGATGGTTTGCGAACCCGTTTCAGGTTTCTCGATACCAATGAGCCACGCTTCGCCCTTGTCATTCTTACCTTTGGCCACAAGATCGCCGCCAATTTCAACCAGATAGTTTTCGATGCCAGCGGCCTGCAAGGTTTCCGCAACAGCGTCAATTCCATAGCCTTTTGCAATCGCGGACAGGTTAATGCCTACACTGGCGTTTGACTTGGCAAGCGTACCAGCATCCGTATCGAGCGCTAGCAGGCGTTCTTGACCTACACCATTCAGCGCGGCGTTGATATCCGCATCTGATGGCACCGGGTCTTCGGGCTTGCGTGGGCCAAAACCCCAAAGTTCGATCAGAGGGCCGAGGGTTACGTCGAAAATGCCACCGGATTTCGAGTGCACTTCGTTCGCTGCCGAAAGAACCAGCGCGAGTTCGTTGGACACAGGCATCGGATCTGTGCTGGTCGATGCGGAAAAAACAGAAACTTCCGAGTTCGGATCCCAGTTGGACATCTTGGCATTCACTGCTGCCAACTTATCACTGACGGCCGCGGCCAGTGCGTCTTTGTCAAGGTCCTCGCCAATTGCGGTGATATTGTAGGTCGTGCCCATTGTCTCGCCGGACAGACGAACTTCTTCGGGTTCCTTGTCAAAAAGACAGCCTGAAAGAAGGGTGAAAAAGGCCAGTACGGGCAAAAGACGCATTGGGCGTTCTCCGGGACATTCTTTGCCCGGCATATGACAGCGGTCCCCGCCAGAGTCAAATTGGCATTACAGTTTCAATGGAAGGAAACCCAACAGCAGAAGACCAGTTCCAGCCGGAATTCCGAACAACCACGCGCGTTTCCGCCACCCGGGCTTCTGTTGCTTCCACGCCATACGAAAGTTGTGACCGCACACAACAGCCGCAAAGAAGATCAGCGCGGCAACCGGGGGCGTAAGATAGAGTTCATTCAAAGGCTTAAGCTCCCTCTGCTGACCTGCGTTTGGCCAACTCGTGCAATTGCACCCTATACAGGTCGTTTAGCTGCGCTAAAGTGAAAGGGAAAGACTTTGCAAGAACCATAAGGAGATTGCTCATGGCCCCAACTTCTTATCAGTCGCCGTCGCGCGGTGACAAGGCTGACAAGACAACCTACAGCCAATCAGCGGAATCAAACCTGTCGCATTCGCAGACGACCGTGGCCAAACTGCTTGAGGGTAAAGGGGATGCGGTGTTCTCGGTGCGACCTAATGATACCATCCATTCGGTGGTGAACACGCTCAAGGACAAGCGAATTGGTGCTGTTCTGGTGACCGATCAGAACGGGGCATTGAAAGGAATTTTGTCGGAACGCGACATCGTGAGGCGCATGGCCGATACGCCGGGACAGACCCTGCCACAGTCGGTCGAAGACCTGATGACCAGGGATGTAAAAGCCTGCATGCCCGAGGATACGCTGAATGACGTGCTGAAGACTATGACCGAGGGACGTTTCCGCCATATGCCGGTTCTGCGTGATGGCAATTTGTGCGGTGTCATCACTATCGGTGACGTAGTGCATTTCCGCCTGAGGGAATTGGAGTATGAAGCGCTTCGCATGAAGCAGATGATCGTAGGCTAGTTTCAACCGGTTGAAAGAAACCCGATGCTACCGCCGTCTATTTCAACGGCAGTTAATCTGCCCGAGGCAAAGGCACCGGTATCAATCGACACAACCCGGTTTTTAACCCGGGGTTGGTTTACAATTGTATGACCGTGTACAACCCATTGCGCGTCGCTGCGTGCAAGCCGTGGAAACATCGGATGACCCCATAGACAGATTTGGCGATCCTGGGATTGAATGGATTGCCGCGGATCAAGCGCCGCGTGGACAAAGGTGACGTTGCCGCTGGTCCAGGTCAGCGGCAGATTTGCAAGCCAGTCCAGCAAGCTGTCGCCCATCTTATGCCGCAGACGCTCTGCCAGTTCAGGCAGATGCTTGCCACCGTCCAACTCGTCGGGACATTCGAGACCGAAAGATGCCAAAGTTTCCGCTCCTCCGTTATGAAACCAAAGCCTGGCGTATCGTTCCGGGTCGTTTGCAAATTGCAGCAGCATCTCTTCGTGATTGCCAAGCAGGCATTGCACCCGCCCGTCTGACGCTTCACTCAGGTGATGCAAATGCCGCAGTACCTGCGCGCTGTATGCCCCCCGGTCGATGTAATCGCCCAGAAAAACCAGCGGGCTTTGATCGTCGAGTCGTGGCAAAACCGCCTGAAGCAGATCAAGACGACCGTGAATATCGCCGACAGCTGTCACTTTTTCTGCTGGTGCCACGTCGCATGGCATCGCATTGGAGCTTTCCCTCGCCGCGGATTGGAACCGCCGTCTGATCCAGTCTTTCATCATGGCATTTGATCCCTACCCGCCCCGCTCGGTGGTCGCAATCAACAACTGTTTGAATAGGCAAAGTGTTGACCACGAGCCTTAGATTGTCCGATATGCCCGCAGGATGTTCGCAAGCAGTTGATCTGATGATAGGATCAGCCTTCCAGCCAGCGATGAATTTGCAGTGAGTTCTGAGGGTTTTATGAAACGAGTATTGATTACAGGTTCTGCCGGGTTCATCGGATTCCATCTGGCCAAGTTGCTTTTGGCAGAAGGGTTTCAGGTACACGGCTACGACGGGATGACCGACTATTATGATGTGACCCTGAAACAGCGTCGACATCAGATACTGCTTCAAACCTCAGGATTTACGGCAACTGAAGACCGTTTGGAAAACTTTGATCGGCTTGTGCAGGTCGCTGAGGAGTTTCAGCCCGATGTCATCGTACATCTGGCCGCGCAGGCTGGCGTGCGGCACAGCCTTGAATATCCCCGCAGCTATATCGAGTCGAACGTTGTGGGCACGTTCAATGTGATGGAAATTGCGCGTCAGCATAAGGTGGAACATCTTTTGATGGCGTCGACCTCATCGATCTACGGTGCAAACGAAGACATGCCGTTCATCGAAACAGAAAAAGCCGACACCCAACTGACGATCTATTCCGCCACCAAAAAGGCGAATGAGGCGATGGGGCATTCCTATGCCCATCTGTGGGATTTGCCGACCACGATGTTTCGGTTTTTCACCGTTTACGGCACTTGGGGGCGCCCCGATCTGGCCTATTTCAAGTTCGTCGCTGCGATACTGGATGGCAGACCAATAGACATCTACAATCATGGCGATATGTATCGCGACTTCACGCATGTAGAAGACCTTGTGCGCGGGATCAGGTTGCTGATCGATGTTCCACCGGTTCGCCCGATCAGCCGCGCGGATATCGAAGACGGTGACAGCTTGTCGCCAGTTGCACCGTACCGCATCGTCAACATTGGCAACGGAGACAAGGTGCGTCTGATGGATTTCATAGAAGCCATCGAAGAGGCTGTTGGCCAGAAAGCGGTCAAAAACTTCATGCCAATGCAGATGGGCGATGTTCATGCCACCTGGGCTGACAATCGGCTGTTGCAGCAGCTGACGAATTATCGCCCGCAGACCGACTTGAAGGACGGCATTGCCCAATTCGTCGCCTGGTATCGGGACTATTACGGAAAATAGGTCGACCTGGTGCCGGAATGAAAAAACCGGCGCACTCAGCGCCGGTTTCATTATTTACCCGCCAAAATCGTCGAGCATGATATCTTCTCGATCCACGCCCAGATCCAGCAGCATGTTGATAACCGACTGGTTCATGATTGGCGGTCCACACATGTAGTATTCGCAATCCTCAGGTGCCGGGTGGTTCTTGAGGTATTCTTCGAACAGAACGTTGTGGATGAAGCCGGTATAGCCTTTCCATTCATCCTCGGGCTGGGCGTCTGACAGAGCGACGTGCCATTCGAAATTGTCGAACTCTTCCGCCAGCTGATCGAAGTCCTCGACAAAGAACATCTCTTTCTTGGATCGTGCGCCGTACCAAAAACTGATCTTGCGGTCACGGTTCTCAAGGCGTTTGAGCTGGTCAAAGATGTGGCTGCGCATCGGTGCCATGCCGGCGCCACCACCGATGAAGACCATTTCCTTCTTGGTTTCACGCGCGAAAAACTCGCCAAATGGACCCGAAATAGTAACTTTATCGCCCGGCTTCAGGTTGAAGATGTAGGACGACATCTGGCCCGGCGGAATTCCTTCTGAGCCCGGAGGCGGTGAAGCTACCCGGACGTTAAGCATGATCATGCCCTTTTCATCCGGATAGTTGGCCATCGAATAGGCGCGTTCGATCGGTTGTGTCACAACCGACTCATATTGCCACAGATTGAAGCGATCCCAATCCTCGCGGTATTCTTCCTGCACGTCGAAATCGGTGTATTTCAACTGATGAGCGGGCGCTTCGATCTGGATGTAGCCCCCGGCACGGAATTTCACGTCCTCTCCTTCGGGCAGGTCCAGAGTAAGGGCCTTGATAAAGGTCGCAACGTTGTCGTTCGAGCGAACGGTGCATTCCCATTTCTTGACGCCGAAGACCTCTTCTGGAACTTCGATTTCCATGTCCTGCTTGACCGCCACCTGACAGGACAGACGGTCGCCACAGGAGGCTTCGCGCTTTGTAATGTGACTTTCTTCGGTCGGCAGGATCGAACCGCCACCCGAATGCACTTTCACGCGGCACTGGGCACAGGTACCACCACCACCGCAGGCTGACGGAACAAACAGTTTTTCGGCCGCCAATGTTTGCAGCAGTTTGCCACCCGCCGGAACTGAGATAGTCTTTTCACCGTTGATGGTGATGTTGACGTTGCCGGTTGACACCAACTTTGACCGAGCAGCCATAATGATGGCCACCAGCGCCAGAACAATCAGGGTGAACAGGACAACGCCGAGCGAAAAGGTTTCCATTCTCTCGCCCCCCTTACAGTTTCACGCCTGAGAAGGACATAAAGGCCATCGCCATCAGCCCGGCGGTGATAAAGGTGATGCCCAGCCCCTGAAGCCCGTCCGGCACATCCGAGTATTTGAGCTTTTCGCGCACGCCCGCCATCGCGGTGATCGCCAACGCCCAACCGAAGCCGGATGAGATGCCATAGGTGGTCGCCTCGGCAAAGTTATAATCCCGTTCGACCATGAACAGCGAACCACCTAGAATGGCACAGTTCACAGTGATCAAAGGCAGGAAGATCCCCAGCGCGTTGTAGAGCGGCGGGAAATACTTATCGAGAATCATTTCGAGGATCTGAACCATCGCTGCGATCACGCCGATATAGGAAATCAGCCCGAGAAAGGTCAGATCCACATCCGGGAACCCGGCCCATGCCAATGCGCCCGGTTTCAGCAGGAAGGACAGCAACAGGTTGTTGGCGGGCACGGTGATGGCCTGCACCACCATGACCGATATTCCCAGGCCGATGGCAGTCGAAATCTTTTTCGACACGGCGATGAAGGTACACATGCCAAGGAAAAAGCTGAGCGCAAGGTTTTCGATAAAGACGGCCTTCACGGCCAGAGAGATAAGCCCTTCCATCAGTGCGCCTCTACCTGCTGGATTTTGTATTCACGTTCTTCGACCTGGTTCGGCTTCCACGTGCGGAAAGCCCAGATCAGCAGGCCGATCACGAAAAACGCCGAAGGTGGCAGCAGCAACAGGCCGTTGGGTACGTACCAACCGCCATTATTGACCGTTTGCAGGATTGTCACGCCAAACAGGCTGCCCGATCCAAACAACTCCCGGATAATGCCCACCAGCATCAGGATCAGGCCATAGCCCATGCCGTTGCCAAAACCGTCGATGAACGACGCTACCGGCGGGTTTTTCATGGCGAATGCCTCGGCTCGGCCCATAACGATACAGTTGGTGATAATCAGGCCGACAAACACCGACAGGGTCTTGGAAATCTGAAAGGCATAAGCCTTGAGGATCTGATCCACCAAAATCACTAGCGAGGCGATGATCACCATCTGCACGATGATTCGGATCGAACCGGGAATCTGATTGCGCAAAATCGAAATGAACATCGACGAAAACGCAGTCACAAAGGTCACCGCCAGCGCCATGACAAAGGCCACCTGCAACGACGAAGTCACCGCCAAAGCTGAACAGATGCCCAGCACCTGCAGGGTGATCGGGTTGTTGTCGACAAGGGGGTCGACCAACAGCTCTTTCTTGGTCTGCGACATCAGATCTCTCCTGCTTGCAGTTTGGCCAGGAACGGCGCGTAACCCGCATCGCCCATCCAGAATCTCACCAGGTTGTCGACACCGACAGTGGTCAGGGTCGCACCTGCCAGGGCGTCGATGTAATAGTCGGGCCCGGCCGCAGGCTGCGACTTGGCGACGGTGATCTGCAACACTCCCGCGTCGTCGCGCAGCTTCTTGCCGTTCCACAACGTCTTCCAGCGCGGGTTGTCCACCTCAGCACCCAAACCCGGTGTCTCACCATGCTGATAGAATTGCAGGCCGAAAATGTCGTTGCCGTTCTTTTCCAGCGCGATGAAGCCGTAGAGCGTAGACCACAACCCATAGCCATGCAGCGGCAGGATCACCTTGTCCAACGCTCCGCTGTCGTCGCGCAGCAGATAGATGACCCGATACTTTGCCTTGCGACCAATGCCTGCGGGATCGTCGTCAAGCGCGACGCTCAGGTCCGGATCGCCGGCAGCGGCCAAATCGTCAAAGGTGGCCGGCTCGAACTGATCGTCCACAAAATCGCCCGTTGCCAGGTCCAGCACATGCGGCTCGAATGCGGCAAATGCTTCGGTGACATTGACGCCGGGTTCATACACCCCCGCCACCTGCAGGATATTGACCTGCTTGTCCTTCAGCTTGTTGGCCTCCTGCACCGGGCGCAGGCTGACCGCGGCGGCCGACACGATCATCGAGGCAACGAGACAGACCGCAACAGCAATAAAGATCGTTTTGCCAACTGAATCTGGTGAGGCCGCCAGAAACCGGGCAATCGCGCCCTTGCGTTCAGGGGATTGCGTATCAGACATGGCGACGCGCCCTCCGTTTGATGTTGGCCTGAACGACAAAATAATCGATCAGCGGTGCAAAGACGTTGCCGAACAGTATGGCCAGCATCATACCTTCGGGAAAGGCTGGGTTGATCACACGTATTAACACAACCATGACACCAATCAGGGCGCCATAGACATAGCGACCGGCATTGGTGTGGCTGGCCGAGACCGGCTCGGTCACCATGAAAGCCAGACCAAAGGCGTAACCACCCAATACGACATGCCAGTACCAGGGCATAGCGAACATCGGGTTCGTCTCGGACCCGATCAGGTTCAGCAGCCAGGTGAACGCAATTGTGCCTGCCAGACATCCCACAATCAGCCGATAGTTGGCGATCTTGGTGATCAGCAGGAAGGCTAGACCGATGATGCAGGCCAGCGTCGAGGTTTCCCCTATACTGCCTTGGATGGTGCCATAAAACGCGCTCCACCAGGTGATACCGTCAGCGGCCAGCGCCTGATAGCCTTCGGCAGCCGACACAGCCAGAGCCGTCGCACCGGAAAACCCGTCGACCGGGGTCCACACGGCATCGCCCGACATCTGCGCGGGATAGGCAAAATACAAAAACGCCCGCCCCACCAAGGCAGGGTTGAGGAAGTTCTTACCAGTGCCGCCGAAAACCTCTTTGCCGATCACGACACCAAAAATAATTCCCAGGGCAACCTGCCACAGAGGCGTAGTTGCTGGCATGATCAGGGCGTAAAGCATCGAAGTGACAAGAAAGCCTTCATTCACCTCATGCCCGCGGACCGTTGCGAAAATGACCTCGAAAATACCGCCTGCCACCAACGTGACGACATAGATCGGCAGGAAGTACATGAGCCCGTGCATGACATTGGCAAAGATGCTGTCCGGACTAAGCGAAATGCCAAAAACCTGAAGAATTGCAATTCGCCAGCCGGTTGCCGACTCTGGGCCAAGCGCGGCAATGGCCGAATTTGCCTGATAACCGGTGTTCCACATTCCCCACAGGATGCAAGGAATAGTGGCAATCACGACATATGTCATGATCCGCTTCATATCTACATAAGACCGCGCATGAGGAGCAACGGTGGTTACGGTTTTCGGAGTGTAGATGAAGCTTTCCACCATCTCGTAGATCGGAAAAAGCTTCTCGTACTTGCCGCCCTTGGTAAAGTTCGGCTCGATCCGGTCAAAGAAGTTACGCAATCCCATTCGGATCAGCCCTCCTTTTCAATCTTGTTCAGGCAGTCGCGCAGTGCCAGCCCGTATTCGTATTTCGCCGGACAGGCAAAGCCCACAAGGCCCAGATCCTCTTCGTCCAGTTCAAGCGCACCCAGTGCCTGAGCCGTATCCGTATCCATCACCAGCAAGGCCCGAAGCAATTGTGTGGGCAGGTAATCCTGCGGCATCAACTCTTCGAACACGCCTGTTGGCACCATTGCACGGCGGCCACCGTTCAGGTTGGACGTAAAAGCATAGAGTTTCCTGGAAAAGGACGAGCCCAATACAGGCTGGACGGAATACTTGGAAGGCATTGGTCGGATCCAGCCCATCGGAATCTGATCGTGATCCTCTCGGATGATACAGATTTGACGGGCAAACCTCCCCAGATATGCGGTTGGTCCGTCGGCATGTTTACCCGACAGGATCGAACCCGAGATAATGCGGGGCGTTCCGTCCACATTTACCTCATCCCGTGTCAAGTCGTCCGTGGAGGCGCCCATCACGGTGCGGATCAAGCGCGGCTGACGCGCACCGGGTCCGGTCAAGGCGATCACAACACTCGGGTCCAGATGCCCGGTCTGCATTAAGCGACCAATCGCGATGACGTCTTGATAACCGATGGTCCAGACCTGCTTTTCCCCTGCAATCGGTTCGAGGAAGTGAATATGGGTTCCTGCCAGGCCCGATGGATGTGGACCGGAAAACGCTGCGGCCTCGACACCAGCAACATCCGCGCCGGGGATCGTGTCGCCTTGTTTCTGGCAAAGATAGGTCTTGCCTTCGGCCAGCTTGCTGACCGCTGCCATTCCAGCGGCAAAGGCTTCGGGTGCCTCGGCAATGATCGTGGCGGCATCAGCCGCCAAAGGGTCACTGTCCATAGCTGTCACGAAAATCGCGTTCGGTTTGGCACCGGGTTCCGGCATTTTCGAATAAGGTCGCGTGCGGAATGAGGTCCACAGTCCAGCGGCGCACAGTTTTGCAGTCACGCCTTCGGCGCTATGCGCATCGCCCACGCTCGAAAAAACCAAGCCCGTGTCATTGGCGTCGGACACTTCGATGACGACGCTCTGCAACACCCTGCGGGCACCCCGGTTGATGGCAACAATCTTGCCAGTCACCGGTGCGACCATCATCGCGTCAGGCGCATCTTTGTGACAAAAGAGCGGTGTACCCCGCTCGACACTATCACCTTCCTGCACCAGCATCTTAGGTTTCAGGCCAATGTAATCCCCACCCAGAACGCCAACGGTCGAGTATTCCGGACCCGGATGAATGGTTTGGTCGGGAGCGCCTTCTACCGGCAGGTCCAACCCTTTTTTCAGTTTGAAAGTTT
The DNA here is from genome assembly GCF_059612645.1 of Ruegeria sp. YKSF131. NCBI lineage: Bacteria > Pseudomonadati > Pseudomonadota > Alphaproteobacteria > Rhodobacterales > Roseobacteraceae > Ruegeria > Ruegeria sp. YKSF131. Next base: position 14,716 of record NZ_JBXWQZ010000030.1, read on the forward strand.
GCATGCCGCTACGTTCTTCCAAGCCTCTTTCCTGCGCCAGCCTTGCTGACACCCTTACGGGGTCATGCAATAACGCGGTTTTTTCAGGTGCCCATCGCAAAAGCGTCAGATTGGGTCCAAATTCCGCAGGCGTAATTCTGATCACGGACCCTTTACGCGCGGATGCCCGTAAACGCAAACCTGTTACCGCCAAAAGTTAAGTTCAAACCGCAAAATCTTGGAGTTTTTCCATTAAGCTGGCTAAAAAAACTGCCCAAAATTGCGTGTCGCGCTCGCTGAGCTTCCAGTGTAAGCAACCGGAATGGAAAAAGACACAGACTTCGAAATCTTTCTTGTAGCCACTCCGGGTCTTGAAGCCCCCCTCGGTGCCGAGGCGCAATCCAACGGATTCGCTCAGGTCAAAACGATGCCTGGGGGTGTCACCTGCCGTGGCTCATGGACCGAGGTCTGGCGCGCCAACCTGACCTTGCGCGGCGCAAATAAGGTCCTGGTGCGTCTGGGCAGTTTTCCAGCCGTGCATCTGGCCCAATTGGACAAACGCGCGCGCAAATTTCCGTGGGGCGAGTTCCTGCGGCCCAATGTTCCGGTCAAAGTCGAGGCCACCAGCCGCAAATCCAGAATTTATCACGCCGGTGCTGCGCGGCAGAGAATTGAGCATGCGATATCAGAAACTCTGGGTGTTCCGATATCTTCCGACGCCGAAATCAGGATCTTGCTGAGAATCGAAAAAGACATCTGCACCATATCGGTCGACAGTTCGGGAGAGCTTTTGCACAAGCGCGGCCACAAAGAGGCAATTGCCAAAGCGCCAATGCGCGAAACGATGGCAGCCATGTTTCTACGAGACTGCGGGTTTAGCGGCACTGAACCGGTGTTGGACCCGATGTGCGGCTCGGGTACTTTCGTGATCGAAGCCGCCGAGATTGCCCTAGGGCTGCACCCCGGTCGGACCCGCAGCTTTGCGTTCGAAAATCTGGCGGGCTTCGACCCTGACCGCTGGCAAGACAAGCGCAGCGAGTCAAACGTCGCTGAATGTTCTCTTACATTCTGCGGCTCAGACCGCAACGCCGGAGCAATCGAAGCCGCGACAGCCAATGCAGAGAGAGCGCAGGTAAACGCCAATACTCGATTTCAACAGCTTTCCGTCAGTGACATCAAACCCCCTGCGGGACCCGCCGGGCTGGTCATTGTGAACCCTCCCTACGGGGCGCGAATTGGAGATGAAAAGCGTCTGCGCTCTGTCTACGGCGTCTTGGGTAAGTCTCTGATGACCCGGTTTCGCGGATGGCGTGTCGGGGTGGTCACCAGCGCCCCGGCCCTGGCTCGGGCGACCCGTCTGCCTTTTCTGGCACCCGGTCCGGTGGTAGACCACGGAGGCACCAAGATCCGTCTGTACAAAACGAATCCGCTGCCATGAGAGTCGCGTGGCCTGCCTAGCCCATCCGATACCGGTAAAAAGACGGAAGATTCAGAAGACCGCTTCTCAAAATCCTCTTGCGCATCGGAAAAGCCCCGTATAGATCACCCGCCACGGTCGGAGTGTAGCTCAGCCTGGTAGAGCACTGTCTTCGGGAGGCAGGGGCCGGAGGTTCGAATCCTCTCACTCCGACCAGTAAAACAAGGCGCCCGAGGGCGCCTTTTTTAGCAGATCGACCGCAACAATATCCGCAACGCTTCGTCTGCTGGATGTGCTTAGCTCTGTCGCAATCTACATCCAAAATATGCGGCAGCAGCAACTCGTATCTTCCAGTCTTGATCTCTGCGATATTCTTAACCTCTTCTGGACATATTGACCGATAAGGAAAGCCCGATTCACCAGTGGAAAAGATGCACACCTTTGAGGGCGCCAGAGGTGCGCGATTGGATCGAAGACAGGGAACCCAGCAGCGATTAAACATGGGGGCCAACTGGAGGTTAAAGCCTAATAGAGTTTATAAATACTTATATTTTCAGAACTTTAGTTGATCAAAATGGTGCGGGTGGAGGGACTTGAACCCCCACGCCTTGCGGCGCCAGAACCTAAATCTGGTGCGTCTACCAATTTCGCCACACCCGCAACTCAGCGCCGCAGCGCTGGAATGAAGCGGTCAATAACAAAGCTTGCTTCCGAGCGCGAGAGGTAAAATACACGTATCGCCAAGTTTGTAGATCCTCTGATGAGATATTGAGCAACCACAGTACCTCATGAAAATGTATAGCCCTAAGAGACTTGTCAGTGGAAAACTGATGGGAACATCAGTGGCCGTGAAACCCGATATCCTGAGGGACAAAGACCACGCAATTTTGGAAGAGCTGTTCATTCCTGCCGAAGTTTAGATTTCGGCCAAGTTAGCCTGCGAAATATCTCGTTTACGTTGACCAAAGGCCAAAAAGACAAGCTGACAGCCTGTTGCCAGATCACCAATAGCGAATATAGAAATCATCCTTCACTGCCCTCACATGCTCATAGTTGAATCCTTGGGACGAAGCGCGGGATTACCCACCCCAACACCCCAGGAAACGCATCTGCGACCCTTTCCAACTCAGAGAGAGACTTCAGGTTTCTGAAATAACAAGAATGGCTTACTCGGCTGTGGTGCCCTTCACGGCCACACAGATTATCGAATGACCTGTACCGTCAAGTGCAAGCAATTGTGTTCCGCCGGTCCCCGCTCGGTTTCACACTGTAGGTGCCGAGTGGCGCTTGCGTCATAGGCATTCCCGCGCAGGTTGAGGCATTCTCAAGAGCGCTCCACCACAAAGCTGCCACATTTCAAACGCCAAAAAATCTTATTCACGTCAAAATAAGACCGCCTTGAAGGGTCTTGTTGTTTAGCAGGAGTTAATGAGTCTTTTTTGCCACTTTGGCGCCGGTACGAGTTTCCTGCTCAACTCCAGTACAAGGTTAACTGCTGTGACCGATCTGAATTCCTCCGCTACTGCCGAGCAAGAGGCTGTCTTCTTTGCTCGTGAAAGCTTTCTTGGCGAACTCAAGATCCTGAACCGGGACCATCCGAACACGGGCTTTGGGATTTCGCTCCGAACCCATTCCGGAGACCACTACCTGCTGGCCAATGCGCGTATGCCATTGCCCGCGGTCAAATCCGAGGGTTTCCCGACCGGACGCCGCGTTGCGTGCCTTGAAAACGGCGATCGCTTCAGCTCGATCGAGGTGCTGGCTGACGCCAAGGCTTACGAAACCATCAGCCCGCGCGCCGAGGCTGACATTTTGGGCAACGCTTTGGACCTGATCGCACGTATCGACACCCTGACAGGAATTCCAACGGGCCGTCCTTCGCTTGAACCCCGCATCGCTGCTACGGGAACCGGAGGTTAAGCATGGCGCGCAATGATCACCTGTTGTCTGTAGGCAACGAAGCTCTGGCGCCGATGACTTCGGCAATGTCATCACTGACGGCGCAGATTGATCAATTGACTGAGGTGGCTGATGCGCGCTCCTCGGCACGTCTGGCAACACTCAAGACCCGGATGGAAAACTTCACCGCCAGCATCACCATGGTCGGTCAGGTAAAAGCGGGCAAATCATCGATTGTAAACATTCTCGCAGGGCGCCCATCTTTGCTTCCGTCGGATGTGAACCCGTGGACGTCGGTCGTCACAACCCTGAACATCAACACGCGCCCGCCGGGCGATACCAAGGCCAAGTTCACCTTCTTTGAGCAGGAAGAATGGGACAACCTGATGGTCGGGGGTGGCCGGTTGGGCGAGTTGGCCAACCGTGCCGGTGCAGATGACGAGATGGAGGACATTCGCCGTCAGATTGGCGAGATGAAAGCAAAGTCCGAAGAGCGTCTTGGAAAGCACTTTGACCTGATACTTGGCCAAAGCCACCAATACGACCACTTCGATGAAGAACTGATCCAAAGATATGTGTGCCTGGGCGATGAGGACGACCCGGATATCAATCCAAAAACCGGCCGGTTTGCAGATGTGACCAAGTCGGCCGAGTTGTACATGGATATCCCTCAGTACCCGATTGCGCTGAAACTCTGTGATACGCCGGGTGTCAACGATACCTTCATGGTGCGTGAACAGATTACCCTGCGCAGCCTGCGCGGGTCCGAGGTCTGTGTTGTGGTGCTTGCCGCAAGCCAAGCCCTGACCACCATGGACATGGCCTTGATGCGGATCATCGCCCAATTTGAGAACCGTCAGATCGTCTTGTTTGTGAACCGGATTGACGAGTTGTCAGACCCGGTTAACCAGGTCCCCGAAATCCGCGACCGGATTCTGGACACTCTGAAACAGAACAACATCGACGCAAAGACTAGTGTCGTGTTCGGCAGTGCCTTGTGGGCTGAGGCAGCGCTGACCGGGAACCCCGAGATTCTGAACGAGGAATCCCGCGAAGCACTCAATACTTTTTATCTCGCTGCTGGATTCGGTGATCAGGCACCCTCGCTTGACAAAATCTGGGCATTGTCCGGATTGCCTGACCTGCTGCTGGCGATAAACGAGCGTATTGCAGAAGGTGCCGGAGCGCGACTGATAGACCGGGTTCGCCATCGCGCCCGCAACATTGCCAGCCAGATTCGTGCCACCGCCGTGGCAAAGACTCTGTCAGAGGGTGAAGGCGTCGCGCGTGATCTTGATGGTGTTTCGCCGGAAGATGCGATTGCGAAGGTTTCTGCGGAATATGAAAAGAAAGCGGCCGAACTGACCAACGCATTACGCGACAAAGTACTGGAGCGCCTGAACTCGGCCGAGGCAAGTTTTGTGAAGCGCGCAACAGATTCCCTGATCGCGCATCTTGAGATGAATGGCGAGCAAGGCACCTGGCAATACGACCCGGCTGGCTTGAGGACGCTGCAAAAAGCTGCCTATTTCAGTTTTGCCCGCGCAATGCGTAAGGATGCCGGGGCGCTCTACTCAACTGCGGCTGCAGATGTCGAAGCGCTGTATCACAAAATTCTTGGCAACCATCTGGGCGAGTTCAGCATCGAAGCACCTATCGTGCCGCGTGTTCCACCACCATTGGGGATTGGCCGGACGATTGCCCTGGACTTGCAAAGTACCTGGTGGCGACGCTGGTGGCAAAAGCGCAAAGGCTTTGAGGCATACGCTGCCGATTACACACGCCTGATCGCGTCCGAGGCAAATTCGATCACCAAGGATATCGAGGAAAACCAGATAGCGGCAGTGTTGGAAAACGTCCGCGCTATTCTGGCGGACTTCATGCGGGAACAGAAGGAAACGCTGCTGAGCATCTCATCATCAGCGGACAAAAACTCCGGCCAGGCCTCGGCAGCGATGGCGGGCCTGCAACCTCAGAAATCGCGAGACGAAATTCTGGGTGACATCCTGAAAGACCTAAGCAACGAAGCGGCATAAGTAGAAAAATGGCAAAAGATTCACAAACACGCTTTGTTTCACCGAAAGCATGGGAACGTATTGAGCAGTGGTCCCGTCGCAAACCGGTTTTCGCTTTGATGGGTGAATTCAGCGCTGGCAAGTCCACACTGATGAACTTTTTACTGCGAACGCAAACCTTGCCGACGCAGGTTACCGCGACCCAGTTACCACCGGTCTGGTTTAGCTGGGGCAGTGAAACACCATACATCAAGCGGCATGACGGAAGCATCGAACCCATCGAACTGGATCAGCTTGAGACTGTTGGCGTCAACGACGCGCAGTTCGTTCGTATCTTCCTTGAGGCAGATATTCTGGAAGCCGTCGATCTGATTGACACCCCCGGAATTTCGGACCCCAAGATCTCGACAGATGTCTGGCAGCGGGCAGTCGGACAGGCAAACGGGGTCATTTGGTGCACCCACGCGACCCAAGCCTGGCGCGAAACCGAACGCGCGACATGGGTTTCGCTGCCGGACCGCTTGCAACACAACTCGCTGCTGTTGGTGACGCGGGCCGACGCACTAAACCTTAAGGATCGTCAAAAGGTTCTGCGCCGCGTCAATCGCGAAGCCGGACACCTCTTCAACCGGTCCATTCTGTTTTCCGCCCGCGATGCGATCAATGCCCGTGACAAGACGGGCGACGCCGAAATGTGGTCGCGCAGCGGTGGCGGCAAGATGATCGACAGTTTTCTGGAAATCACAGAACAGATCATGGACAATCGCGCCGATCAGCTGGCGCGGTATCAGATCGACAAAAGCCAGTCCGGCGCATTCAGGGTTCAACCGCTGCGCCCTGCCAGCAAACCAGACGACCGAGAGGCGCTGGCGGACGTCACCGAAGCTACTCCTCTGCGGCTGGTCAATCCTTTGGAAAACGAACAGCGACCAGGAGCCGACGATCATAATGTCGTAACAAGTTTCCCCATCCGGCCAGCCCGTGTAGAGCGACGCCTTGACGAAGGCGAACGGGTTCGGATCAACCCGGAAGACGCTGAACGGCTGCGGGCTGAAATGGTATCAGACCCCGAGCAGATGCTCGATGAAACCGATACCAGCGACGAGTTGCGTGCCTTCTTCAAGGATACTGCGAACGATCCGCTTGAATTGAAGAATGTCGCCGGTCTGGAAGAAGACGTGGATGAGTTCGACCTGTCCGGTGAATTCGACGATGCTGATGATGCGGACGATCTGCTGGATGAAGCTCCAGATGCTGAAACGGGCGACAAGTCCGTTGATGACGTGCTGACCTCCTTAAACACGACGTTGCGGGAAGCCTCGGTCGAAGCGGATGAAATTGAAGTTTTTACGCCGGAAGTTGAATCGCGTGATGATCGGGGTATCGAAGTCTCGGTATCCTCCATTGCGGCGCTGATGGCGGCTCAGCCAGAGAACAACGCCGAGGATTACGAACCTGAGCCTGAGACAAACGGTTTGATAGAAGTCGTGGCCTCAGTCGAGGAAGAAGCCCGCAATATCAGTCACGAACCGCGCATCAATCTTCCGGAATCCGCAATCGAGTCGCCCCTTAGCGCGTCGGATATGTGGCGGGAAATCACAAACAACGAAGAGCTGCCAAAGGACGCAGACGGGCTTCAGAACGTATTCAAGGCCTTTCTTGCCGAATTTGACCAGATCGCAGTTGAATATAGTGCGAAACATTCCAAACACGCCCTGCAAGCCATTCCAAAGTCAAAAGAAAACAGCAGTGCAGAGTGGCATGTTTTGTAAGGATGCCTTAATCAAGGCGCTGAGAAAAAGGACGATAAAGAGTTAAATGTCCATTCAGGATGCATTGAACACCGCGATTGAAACAATACCCGACTGCATCGCAGCCGGGTATATCGACATGGAGACCGGCATGCTTTTGGGCAGCAGTGTCTCTGATTCCGATTGCGCTGAATCGCTGGACACTTTGGCAATCGCAGTGGCCAATCTGTTTCAGGGGCGTGGTGTCGCTGCATTTGAAGCGCTCTTGCACGAGGCCGGAAACACTGATGAGGAAAACGCCGGGTTCGGGGAAATCGCGGTGTTTTCAAAAGACCGATTGAACATCTTTTTGCGGACCCAGGAATATCCTGATCATGTGGTCTGCTATATCTGCCGCAACAGCGCGAATGTGGGACTGGCACTCACGAAATCGCATCTCAGCCTCAAGCCGGTTGCGGCCGCAGTCTGAACGGGACCAGAGGGGGTCACGGTATGATGGACACAGACATTCTCGACATGCTCGAAGATATCGGGCGGTCTTCGGTTGCGCGCCTGTCTCCGACGGTGATTGTCCCCGGTGAAACTGCAACAGCCCGTCGCGCGGCTGTACTGCGTTTCATTCGCGGAACAATATTACCCCGGCGACTGGAGCTGACCGCGGCAAACGGAAGCTGCCTGAAGATCGAAGTGAACAGCTCCCGGATCACGGATGTGTTTCAAGTACCGTCCGGGCAGATTCCTGATTTCGAATCAGAAACACGTACCGCGCTGGTCGATAAACTGGCCCAACTGGTTTCTGACATTTCAGCCGCCCCTGCCCCACTGGAACTGATGTCTGGAAAGCCAGCCTCGACGCTGGAGGCTGATGATGTTGGTATCACCTTGAGTGAGATCGAGAATGCCTGCGCCGGAATTGAGCTTTCCTCTGAGCCCATCGTGTCTGTCGTTCCCGATGTTGAAAAATCTTCAGACAACAGCCCTGCCCCGGTAGCAGAGTCGGGCAACTCCTTGGCACAACAGTTTTTTGACGGGGCTGCACGCTTTGCCACAGGTCGTGTCCTTGTGGATAGTATGGAAAACACTGCGCTGGCTTTCGAAGGAACCTGCAAACCTTCCGAGGGAATGCACCTCAATCAAGAGATTTTGACACGTTTTGTTTCGGATCTTGCTGGTTGGAACAACGACACCCGGGACGAATTCGAAGGCCCACATCTGATCGTCATACGGCCATCGGGTGGTAAGGGTGCGGGCATGGCAGTTCTGAGCGATAACGAGCAGATTGCGGTGGCCATCCACGATGCCCGCAAACTTGGTGCGGTCATTAATCTGTGGACATCTTTGGGGGAGGTTGAGGAATGACTACCCCTAAAGCATTCAAATCTTCGACTAATTCAATGCGTTGTTTTTTTGTAGTCAGGGTAAAGAGTAATGAGTGAAACACATCGTCGCGAGCTTATTCGCATCGCAGAAGACATGAACGGGACGAGCAATGACGAAACACGTCAGTTCATATCGCGCATAATTGGTGATCTGGGGAAACTGAAACCGTCAGTTGCCTTTGTAGGACAAATCAAAGCAGGAAAGTCGCGCTTGATCAACGGCTTCACCGGTCAGGCAGAATACCTGCCGTCGGACGTGAACCCCTGGACGACCGTGATCACCGACATGCATTTCGGGCACCCGAACGGTCGAACCGAAGGAGCCGAGTTCCATTTCTTCGACAACTATCAGTGGCAATCACTGATCGCCGAAGGCGAAGAGTTGCGCAACATGTTCCCGGATGACGAGGACAGCTACAAGCGCGAGATGATCGAAGAGCAGGTCGAAGCCATGAAGACCCGGGCGCGTCGGCGACTGGGGGACAGTTATGAACAGCTGTTGGGTCAACATCACGATCTGGATCAACTGACATCCGATGATCTGGCGCGTTACGTGTGCGCTGGGGACGACCCCGCAGAAGATGGGACAGTTGACCCCGGCAGTGATCGCGGACTTTACAGCGACATCACGCGCAAGGCCGAGGTCTATTTTGACATCGGACATTTCCCATTCCCTCTGACAGTCACCGATACGCCCGGAGTAAATGACCCCCTGCTTATCCGTGAGGAGATTTCCCGCCAGTATCTCAAAGAATCCGATTTCTTTGTGGTGGTTCTTTCAGCGCATCAGGCGTTGTCGCGTGCGGACCTGAAACTGTTCCGGCTGATGCAGGCACTGGAACTTGGACAGATCGTTGTCTTCATCAACCGTGTCGATGAATTGGGCGGCGGGGCCGAAGATGCGGCAAAGGTGCGTCTGGATGTTGTAGACGGGCTGGAAAAAGCTTTGGGTACTTCGAATATCGATGTCCTGATGGGCAGCGCACAATGGGCGCATTATGCGCTGACCGGCGATGAAACCGGTGTGAATCACGATCATATTCTGGCGTGGTTGCGGGCGCACCCGGAACAGATGCAACAATACCTGAACGGTGTGGCAGAGATCAAACAAGGACCGGGGCCCATCAGCCGTGAGGCTGTCTTGCGGTTTGCCGCTATGATCGCGTCAGGCTTGCCCGACTTACGACGCCATGTCACTCAGGCGTTGACGGAGGGGCCGATAAACGAACAGTTGCGGATGGCGTGGCAGCATCTCGACAGCTTCGCGCGTGGCGAACTGGAGCGATCCCAGGTACATCTTCGTGCTCTGCAAGATGAAGGCAGCGCGGGTGCGCACAGCGCTGAGGACAGCGACAAGACGCTGGGCGATCTGCGCAAACTGATTGCGGACAAAACGCAGGACATTGTCAGGGACATGGACGACGTTCTGTCAAACCTGCGTGGAGTCATGGATGACACGGTGTCCGAGTCTGTCTTTGTTGTGGTGCGCGGGCCTGAAGGACAATCCCCATTGCTTGCCAAGGGCGGCGCGACCGAGTTGAATTTCTCACCACTGCGCGAACACATGCGCGAGCTGGTGCAAGGCGCGTCGCAAGTGGTTCGCCAACGCATGCTAAGCGAACTTTACGCGATCGACATGCAATGCAACGCCGCTTTGCGGGCACTGCCGGGGTGGCAGGAGCCGGTAGACAATCGCATGAACACAAGTGCGGTACGTTGGTTCCGCCCGGACACCACTGCGCTAACCCGTGGCATTACGGTTGAGCTGCGTGTAAACTGGTTGTCGCGTCTGATATCACGCAACAGCGTTGTGACGCGGGCCGAGCGCATGATCGTGCAGGAATTCGAGTTGATTGGCGATGACCTGATCGACACAACACGCGAAAATCTGCTGGACCGGTTGAAAACCGTCCTGGATCATTACTTGGCTCTTTTGGCAGGCCATCTTGAGCACCGTTCCGGGGCGGGTGAGTTGAATGCTCAGGCGAAAGCACAAGCTGCGTTCGAACGGGCGCGCCGTATTACCGACGAGTTGGAAAGTGTCTTTGGAACAAACAACGTGGACGAACGACAGGCAGAGGCTGCGGAATGATTGAGTTTCCCGGAACCGAACAGGAAGTGCGGCAGCTGGAGCGCTTTCTGACAGCGACAGAAAAATTGTCGTCGGACCCGAAATTGGAGGATATGCGCACGCGGGCCCTCGCCCACGCCGAGCGCCTGTCCAACGCGGTCAACATCGGTTTCGCCGGGGAGTTCGGAGCAGGCAAGTCAAGCCTTGCGAACATGCTGGCAGGGGCGGATATCCTTCCAACCGGGCCGCAGCATCTGAAGCTGCCACTTGTCATCGTTGCCTACGCGGATACGCCCGAGACGACTGTCGGCTGGTGGAACAGGGAACCCAAGACATACTCTGGCATCGCGCTGGAAAAGGCCGCTGCGGATGAGCCGGATTTTATTTCGGTTGGATTGAACACACCTGCTCTCAAAGAGATATCGCTGTTCGATCTTCCCGGCTCTGGCGCATTGGATGATACATACAAACAGACACTGGACCTGCTGAAATTCGTCGACTGTGCCATCTGGTGCACCAATGGCACAAGCGCATGGCGCGAAACCGAACGGCATTTGTGGGCGCAGGTGCCGCCCGAGCTAAGAGCCAACAGCCTGCTGGCGGTCACACATGCTGATCTGCCCCCGGTGCAGGCCGCTCTGGATCGGGTACTGGCCCGATTGAACAAAGAGAAAGAGGGACTGTTTCGCGCTGTGGTCCCAATTGGCACGCCCGTCGCGGTGCGCGCCATGGCTCAAGAGCCGGAACCAGATTTCGATCTTTGGGAAAACTGTGGTGGCCAGGAACTCGCGGAAAAGGTCCTTGATGCGGCGTCTGACCGGCGGCGCAGTGACCTTGGCGCTGCCCGGAAGGATCTGAAGCACGAGTTTCTGCCATTCCTGGAAACATTGAAAGGGCCAGAGCCGGAACCGACCGTCAACGATGCTGCGTCAATGCAGTCAACGCTGGGGTCTGCCCTTCCGCCACTGAACAACCCCATTCTTGAAGACTGGCTGGCAGCTATTGCCAGCATTTATGAAGATCTGCGTGACACCGCTGCCATCGAACCCGCGGCCTTTTTGCAAAGCTGCCAGGAAATCGTCGAAGATTTCGCGGAACGGTTGGACCAAGGTGGCGAAATCGATCCGGATGCTGACTGGGTTCCGGCCGAGTTTGAAAAAGCGACTGACTTGTTATTGTTGCTTCAGTTTGAAAGCGGCGATGCGCCTTTGAAAGACGCAATCAACATACTTGTGCAGCTTGGTGATAACCTTGCCTGGGCTGGCAGTACCGTTGCCGCAGCACAATCCAAAACCGGGACCTAGCACTTTCCATCAGGATTGAAGCGATTCGAAGGGCCGAAGAATCGGCCCTTTATTGTTTCGAATTCGTAGACCAACAGACCTGTTTGGGGTCATCAGTTTTCGTTTTCCCCACCCCTTTAGCCAATATGTAGTATTTGCATGTAGTAGACATACTATATATGCCATATTCAAAAAAACGATCCTTAGTGAAGCCATCAGGCGGCCCCATTAAAGTCAAATTTGAAACGTCTAACCGTTCTTAAGTGTCCTGCGGTTGTTTTTTGGTTGTGAGTTCGTGGGCTGCCGGCCCTGTTAAATAAAGCCGCAAAATGAGTAGAACGGGCGGATTGAAATGAGCCACAACCAGGCTGTCGGTGCAACGCACGACGAACCAAAGATTGAAGGACTGCAACCGGGCGCAAAGCTGTTGCGCGGTCAGTACGAGATTATCCGGTATCTCAGCAATGGCGGATTTGGGATCACCTATCTTGCGCGCGACAGCCTTGAGCGCGATGTCGTGATCAAGGAATGCTTCCCCGGTGCATTGTGCCGTCGCAACGGGGACCAGGTTGAGCCGAACGACCCGTCTTACAAAGACGATCTGCGCGCCATTATCGACCTGTTTATTCAGGAAGCCCGCAATCATGCACGTCTGGTGCACCCGAATATTGTCGACGTGCATCAAGTGTTCGAAGACAACGATACCGCCTATATCGCGATGGATCTGATCCGCGGTTGCGACCTGCTGGACTATGTTGAAAATCCGGAAAACGTCGGCGGCCCTGACTTTATAGTACAGGTAACGGAAAAGATGCTGTCCGCGGTGTCGTTCATCCACCAAAGCGGGATGCTGCACCGTGACATTTCTCCCGACAACATCCTGATTGACGAGAACGGAAACCCGGTTCTGATCGATTTCGGTGCCGCGCGTGAGCAAGCCGCAAACAAGTCGGCCGCATTGTTGACCCTACGCGTCATAAAAGACGGGTATTCGCCGCATGAGTTTTACGTCCGTGGTGCTGAACAAGGGCCCAGCAGTGACCTCTATGTTTTGGCTGCAACCCTTTACCATGCGATCAGTGGCGAACGCCCGGTCGACGGTCAAAGCCGCCTGAATGCGTTCAACAACGGGCAGGACGACCCTTATGCACCCTTGGCGGGCCGCTTTGACGGATACCCCGATGGATTCCTCGAAGCAATCGACAAGGCAATGGAAGTGCACGCAACGGACCGTTTGCAGACAGCCTTGGATTGGCTGCGCATGTTCCGCGGACCTGGCGTGATGTTCGATACATTCGCCTATCGCCCGGTTTCTGTGATTGTCGGCATGGATCGCATGGACAAGGAAGAAGAAAAGGCGCGGATCAAGGCCGAAAGCGAAAATGCCGAAGCGGTTGTGACGGCTCTGCTCGCCGGGAACTCGGACATTGTTCGCGAAAACGAAAAAAAGAATGAACCCGAGATGGCAAAGATTTCTGCAAAAGCGGAAACACCGGTCGCAGTTGATACCGTGGTTCAGAGCGGATCCGGTGGCAGCGGCAAGATGATCGCTGGTGCAGCAGTGCTTGTGGCAGCGTTGGCTGCAGGCGGTTTCTTTGTGATGTCCGGCGACAAAGGTGAAGAACAAGCTGAGGTTACGGCGACGCTACCTGAAGCAACCACACAAACTGCCGAAGCAGAACCGCCCGCGGTGGAAGAACCCGTGGCGGAAACACCTGAACCCGAAGTCGCGGTCGCTTCAGAGCAACAACCTGAACCAGAAGAGCCTGTCGAGCAGGCGCAAGTTGAACCTGCGGAACCAACCGCCACAGAAATAGCGTCCGAATCTACCGAGACGGCCGGTGTTCAGGAGCAGCCTGCAGAACAAGAGATTGCGGTGGCTGTTGCCGAACCAGATGCTGACGTTGCTTCCGGCACTCCAGCCGAACAACAGGTATCTTTTCACCATTGGGATGTTGAAATCCCCTTCCAGACGTCCCGCCGCCGCACCGCAACAGGTGCAACTATTGCGGTTACCGGTGTGGACGCCAATCAGGACATGAGCGTTATCGGCGAATGGGTGGAAACCGGAGTTGTGATCTTTACTCTGAACGGCAACCCGGTTCGTCAGGACATCTCTTTCGCAGCGCAAGTCCTGGACAAGCTGAGCGTCGACCCAGATGGCTTTACACGGGTTGCAGCCCGCTACCGGCCGCTTGGAAAGACCCGCGCGCAGAATGGCCTGCTGGCATTGCCTGTGCTGCGCTCGGTAGGATTGGAGAACGGTTACTCGTTCACAGTCAGCAACTCGGGAAGTGAAGGGTGGCAAACAAAAGTGAGCTCGGTTCCGGCCGAGGCGACGGGTAGCCTGCGAAAAGGCGATGTTCTGTTGAGCGAAAGCCAGACCGGCATGACATTGGATGAGTCCGAAAGCATTGATGGCATGCTGGCTGCGCTGGTTTCCGACAGTCAGCCAGAGGCAAAGCTGACCGTGTTGCGCAACGGTGCTGAAGTAGCTGCGACCATGCAGCTAGCGCAGGAGTGATCTGACCGGTTCATTTTTGATCTGCCAGTGTGTGTTTACTGAGGGCGGCGTTCAGTTTGCCGCCCGGCGGGAACCGGCCCGCCGCAGAGAGTACCAGTTTCCATGTTTTCAATTGAGTGTCTCTGCGTTGTTCCACGCAGGGTTAGGTAGCAGCCCCATGGCACAAAAGGTCCGTGCCAACAATTCGAAGGTGTCGACACCATGTTCAAATACAAAAGCCCTCTGAGCCGGCTTCTCGAAGGTGCCGGCAAATCCAAAGAAGATGATGTAGCTGAAAATGCTCATGCAGCAGACAGCGCTGTGCCTGAAACGGTAAAGCAGGAGCCTATCGCGGACTTCAACGCGCTGCGCGCCGCACTGGCCGGTGGAAACATGACGTCTGACTCTTACGAAGAAACAGACGAGCTTATCCCTGAAGAGAAGATGCCGGAATTCGACGAAGTTGCGGCTGAAAACGCGGAAGAACCGGTTGAAGTGTCCATCTTCGTTGAAGATGCAATTGACGAGGACGACCAAGATACCAAGAACTTGATGGCCGACCCCGACGATGACGAAATCTCGGACGATCATATCATCACTTTGCATGTAGCCGACGAACCTGCCGAAACACCGGATGAAGATACGCTGCCTCTGGATGTAGTGGAAATGAGCGCGCCGGAAGCGGTGGAAGCTGAGGTTGCAGCCCCATCCGTGCAAGAACCGGCTTTGGAAGAAGAGGTTGCCGTACAGACTCAACCCACGCCTGCCGCCCCGGCCGAAGACCGTCGCTCGCGGGTCAAAACAACGTTCCTTGGGTTTGAGCGTGCGGACACGCATGTTCAGGAATTGATTGAAACATCAGAACCCGTCTCAAAAACCGAAGCCGCTCAGGAAACATTCCCGGTTGGTTGGCTGGTGGTGACGGCAGGTCCCGGACGGGGCGCCAGCATCACCCTGACCGAAGGCTTGATGCAAATCGGTCGAAACGATGACCAGGCGATCCAACTGGATTTCGGCGACACGGGTATTTCACGTTCGAACCACGCCGTTATTGCTTATGACCCCGAAGATCGAAAATGCTATCTGGGGCATGGCGGAAAAGCCAACCTTGTTCGCCTGAATGGTAAACCCGTTCTAAGCACAATCGCGCTCTCCAGCGGTGATCTGATCCGCATCAGTGAAACCTCAATCCGATTTATGGCCTTCTGCGATGAAGGTTTTGATTGGCGGGATTCCTGATAGATGCTGGCGACTCCGGCATATGATGTTGCACTGATCCTGAACCAGGGTCAGCGGGAAACGCAGGAAGACGCGATTGCTGCGCGCATGTTCGATGCATCGGACGCGGGCTATATTGCGATCGCTGACGGTATGGGTGGCCACGAGGCGGGCGAAGTGGCTTCAGAAATGGTGATTACCGCCTGGCGGAACGCGCTGGATAGCGAGCTAGAAGCCGATACCTTAAACGAAGGAGCCGCAATTGACGCGCTGCCGTTGGCAGCCATGCAAGCCAATGCAGCGATATCCGACCATAACGAGGCACAGGGCCAGGGTTTCAACATGGGCTCCACCTTGTTGGGTGTCCTCTTTCTGGGTCAGCGTGTGTTCAGGATATCGATCGGAGACAGCCCCCTTTACCTGTTCCGCGAAGGCAGGTTGACACAGGTGAACGAAGACCACTCGATGGCCCCCGTGATCGACGCAAAACTGGCCGCGGGTGAGCTTTCGGAAGCTGAAGCACGGGGATTGGACAGAAACCAACTGACGTCGGTGATCATGGGGGGTGCCATTCCAAAAGTGGATTGCCCAGAAGACCCGCTGATCGTGTCACCCGCTGATATTCTGATCCTTGGCAGTGACGGGCTTCAGTATCTCAGCGACGCTGAGATTCAGGAAATTCTGCGTGAACACCAGCAAGATCTGGCACAGGAAATCGCCGAAGCCTTGCAACTGGCTGTCCAGGCCAAGGACGATCCCGATCAAGACAATCTGTCGATCGCAGTCGCGAAACTTACCAGAAAATAACCAGGCAAAGCAACAGGACCCATGAGAAAACACCTTATCATATCAAGCCTTGCCCTTGCCGCCGCCACCGGCGCGGCGTCAGCGCAAGAGGCATGTTCAAGCTACGAGATTCAGCGCGGCGACAGCCTGCGGGAATTGGCAATCCGAGTTTACGCGACCGAAGATTTTCGGCCAATCTACGATGCGAACCGGGATGTTATCGGCACAAACCCCAATATCATTCGTATTGGTGACGTTTTAAATCTGCCATGTCTGGAAGATGTCGGGCGCGCACCTGAGCTGCCAGACACGGAAGCCGGACGCCTGGCAGCGGAAATGGCCTCGGAACTGGTAAAAGCTGCCGAAGAACGCGCGGAAAAAGCCGTGGCCGAAGCGGAAGCGCGCGTTGCAGCGGCAGAAGCTGAGGCAAAGAAGGCGAGTGAAGATGCGGTCGTGGCTGCACGTGCCGCAGCAAAAGAAGAGATTGAGGCAGCCCGCTCGGAAGCCGCCGCACTGATCAGAAATGCTAACGCTGAAACGCGCCCTGAAATTCGTGATCGTCAGTTGCTGTTGATCACCGGCGGCAATTACGCTCCGTTTACAGACGAAGCGCTGCCCAACCGGGGGCTTTATACGCAACTGGTTGAGACAGCGATGCTGCGGGCCGCGCCAGAACAAGCGTATAAAATTCAGTTCGTGAACGATTGGTCGTCGCATCTGGATCTGTTGATGCCAACACTTGCTTTTGATGGCACTTTCCCCTGGTCGCGCCCAAATTGCGAAGATGCAGAAGCGCTGTCCGAAAGCGACCGCAACCGGTGTGAGACCTACAATTTCTCGAACCCGTTCTACGAGGTCGTGGATACATTCTTTGCTCGCGACGGATCGGGGTACGAACAAACGTTGACATATGCAGACTTTGCCGGAACAACGATCTGCCGCCCGGAAGGCTGGTCGCTGTCTCATATGGACGCGGTGAGCCTTTACGAACCCGTCATCAAGTTGCTGCGGCCCACGTCGCCCGACGACTGCTTTCACGCTGTGATGAACGGAACCGCCGATATCGTGGCAATCGAGGCGCATCTGGCCGAGGAAGCCATCGCGCGGCTTGGCTATAAACACCGGATTATCGAAAACCCCAACCTGGCGGCGATCAAGTCGCTTAATGTCATGACCCATAAAGATAATCCTGATGGGGAAGCGATCTTGGAGACGCTGAATCAGGGTCTGGCAATCATGCAGCAGTCTGGCGAATGGCGCGACATCGTTTCGACCGCCCTGCGCCATCAAATGGAAAATGGATAAGGCCATGTTTGGCCTGACAAACAAAAGTCTGGAGGAAGTGGAAATGTTTAACGAGAAGATTAAGAAACTAGTGCTGTCGGCAACCGCCATCACAGCTCTGAGCGCGGGTGCTGCCGCTGCACAGGAAGCGTGTACAAACTATACAGTGCAAGACGGCGACACGTTGGCAACCATCGCCATCGCCGCCTATGGCACCTCGAACTACCAGCCGATCTTCAACGCGAACAGGAACGCTATCACAAACCCAGGGTCTCTTAATCCTGGGCTGGTGCTGGCCCTACCCTGTGAAGACGGCAGCCTGCCGAACGGCCAAAGCGCGCAGGAAATCATCGCTGCTGAAGAAAAGCGCGCAGCCAGCGTCAAGCGCTCGAATGTCTATGCGCCGCCGATCAAGATGGTGGCGGGTAACGGATGGGAACCGTTCACAACCGAATCTCTGAACGGCGGGGGCATCATGACCCGCCTGGCAACGACCAGCCTTCAGCGGGCCGGAAACAGCCGTGAGTATTCAGTCAGCTTTGTCGACGACTGGAGTTCGCATCTGGATACACTGTTGCCGCTTGGTGCCTTCGATATTTCAATTGCATGGACCGTTCCGGATTGTACCAATCGTACATACGAATGGTCCCCGGAAACCGAAGCTCGCTGCACTCAATTCGTAGCTTCCGTCCCGGTTTACGATATCGTCGGTGGCTTCTTCACACTGCCGGAAAGCGAATACGCAAGCGCGACCAGCTTCAAGGACCTAGAAGGTTCGACTATTTGCCGTATGGCAGGCTGGAGCATGGTTGTTCTGGAAGAACAGGGACTGAACCGCGAGAACACGACTGTGGTTCAACCGAGCTCGGCCCGTGATTGCCTTGACGCTGTATTGACCGGAACCGCAGATGTTGCGGCATTCGAAGTTGATCTGTTCGCATCGACAATGAAAGACATGGGTTTGACTTCGGCTGACATCGTTGAGAACCCCTATGTGTCTACACTGTCGTCGATGAGCTTCCTTGCGCATCGCACCAACCCGTTCGCGCGCGAATACATCGCGATGATGAACAAGGGTCTGATCGAAATGCGTCAATCCGGTGAATGGTACGCGATCATCTCGGATACGCTGCGTGAGCAAAACGCAAAGTTGAACGCGGCTTCGAACTGATCCCTTGGTTCAGCTGAAACTTTGGGGCCGGTACTTGAACCGGCCCATTTTTTTTGAATTATCAGGGCGTTTCAATCGGATGCCAAAATTCGGCCATTTATCTGCTTCAGAAATGCCTCATGCGCGCAGCATCTTGGGAATGAAGTGCAATTTTCCTTCAAATGACACACCCGAGCGAGCTTGAGTTACGTATGATACAGGCTGCCTTGAAATTAAGAAACGGATCTCTGACACGGGCGTCATTGCCGGGGCTGGAGGTTGCTGTTATCTTACCGTGTTACAATGAGGCGATTGCCATTGGTGAAACTGTCAAGCAGTTCCGCGCCGCCCTGCCGGAGGCGGTAATCTACGTATTCGACAACAATTCCACGGACGGCTCAGCCAGAATGGCGCAAGACGCTGGCGCGCTGGTCTATTCTGAAACATATCAGGGTAAAGGCAACGTTGTCCGTAGGATGTTTGCTGACGTAGATGCGGATGTCTACGTTATGGCAGACGGGGATGCGACCTACGACAGTATGGCAGCACCTGACATGATTAATCTGCTGGTCTCGCAAAACCTTGATATGGTTAATGGCGCGCGTGTTAACGAGGACATTCAAGCCTATCGTAGGGGTCATAAGTTTGGAAACGCCTTGTTCAGCGGACTGGTGAAATTCTTCTTTAACAGCAAAATCAACGACCTGCTGTCCGGTTATCGTGTTTTCAGCAGACGCTTTGTCAAAAGCTTTCCAGCGGTTTCCAACGGTTTCGAAATTGAAACTGAACTTACAGTGCACGCGATGCAGATGCGTATGCCGATTGGAGAAGTAGAGACAAAATATGTCTCACGGCTTCCGGATTCGAACTCCAAACTGGCCACATATTCAGATGGGTGGCGAATTCTCAAAATGATTGGCCTTTTGATCAAAGACGAAAAGCCAATCGCGTTCTTCCTGTCTTTGGCATTGTTGATATTCTTACCTTCGCTGTTCGTGTTCGTATCGGTTTTCCGCGAGTTTTTGGAAACTGGCTTAGTTGACCGAATTCCGTCCTTGGTTGTCGCGGTATCCGGTTTTGTCGGAACCATGCTGTCAATCGTGTGCGCGCTGATCCTGGAATCTCTGGCACTTGCCCGGCGTGAGGCGCGTCGCCTGTCTTATCTGCGACACAAAGGTGTTGCAGCGTACGGAACGAAAAGAACACAGACGCCGATTGCCAACCCAGAACCCCGGCGCGTTGGCTAAGACCCAGTCTCCAGTATTTTTGTGAGCACTCGATATAGTGTTCGTGTTCAACCATGGTTGAACTGCTTGGCTGCCCAGCAAATTCTGAGAACCAAAATGAAATGACCAGCACCCCAAATGCTGGTCATTCTCTGAGTGAGTGATAAGGCCCTGAGGCATCACCAGTGAAATTCTGTGTTATCCAAGGTTTAAAACAGTCAGAGCTGCCGTGCTATTAGGGGAATCCCGTAAGTACAAACAAATTCATTATAAAGCATTGTAAATGCATAATACTTTTCTCAGCCCACTTTCCGTGACAGTGTCGACGATACAAAAAAGGGACCGCACAACTGTGCCGGTCCCTTTCCGTGTTTTGAACAGGCAAAGGATCACCTGTTTTGCCGTTAGCGATTAGCCGATGATTGCGTTCAACGTTGTGCTGGGCCGCATAACCGCTGCCGTTTTGGCCGGATCGGTGTGATAGTAACCGCCCAAATCCGCAGCTTGACCTTGCGCTGCGGCCAACTCCGACAGGATTTGCCCTTCGTTGACGGCCAGATCCTTGGCCAGCGATGCAAACTCGGCAGCCAGTTCCGTATCTTCGGACTGGGCGGCCAAAGCCTCAGCCCAGTAGCGTGCAAACCAATAGTGGCTGTCGCGATTGTCCGGCTGATCAACTTTGCGGCTGGGTGAGCGGTTGTTGTCCAGAATACCCTGCGTCGCCGCTTCGGCCGCTGCACCCAGAATGCCCGCTTTTTCGTTGCCTTTGCTATCGGCAAGGAAGTTCAGAGATTCACCCAATGCACAGAACTCACCCATCGAATCCCAGCGCAGATGGTTTTCCTCGACCAACTGCTGCACGTGTTTGGGCGCCGAACCACCAGCTCCAGTTTCGAACAAACCGCCACCGTTCATCAGTTTGACGATGGAGAGCATCTTGGCCGAGGTACCCAGTTCCAGGATTGGAAACAGGTCAGTCAGATAATCCCGCAGCACGTTGCCGGTGATGGCAATCGAGTCATTACCTGCTGTGATCGTCTCCAACGACTGACGAGTCGCTTCGCGTGGGGCCATGATCAGGAACTTGTCGGCCACGCCAGCGGCCTCAAGCGCCGGTTTGACATATTTGATAAGCTCTGCGTCATGGGCCCGGTTTGCGTCCAACCAGAAAATCGCCTCGGAACCGGTCAGACGCTGACGGTCCATGGCCAACTGAATCCAGTTCTCAATTGGCGCCTTTTTGACGGTGCAGGCGCGCCAGATATCGCCGGCCTCGACACCGTGGCTGTGCAACGTTTCACCATTGGGCAGAACGATGCGGATTGTACCATCCGCCGGTGCCTCGAAAGTTGTCGGGTGCGAACCGTATTCCTCGGCTTTCTGAGCCATCAGGCCCACGTTCGCCACGGCTCCGGCAGTGGACGGGTTCAACGCGCCATTGGCTTTGAAGAACTTAATGGCCTCATCATAGACGGTCGCGTAGCAGCGATCAGGGATCACACAGTTGGTGTCACCTTTGGCACCCGTCTCATCCCAGCCCTTACCCCCGGCGCGGATCACTGCAGGCATTGAGGCATCAATGATTACATCCGATGGGACATGCAGGTTCGTGATTCCGCGGTCCGAATCCACCATATACATGGACGGGCGGTCCGCCTTGATCGCGTCGATGGCCGTCATGATGTCGGCGTGACCCTGTACGCGCTCCAGCAATGCACCCAGGCCTGAATTTGGGTTCACACCCAACGCATCCAGTTCCGCGCTGAATTTTTCAAACACGGGGGCCAGCCACGCTTTGACCGCATAGCCAAAGATGATCGGGTCTGAAACCTTCATCATCGTGGCTTTCATATGCAGCGAGAACATGGTCCCGTCTTTCTTGGTGTCCTCAATGGCATCTGCAAGGAACGTAGACAGTGCCTTGACCGACATGAAAGTCGCGTCGGCGATGGTCCCTTCTTCCAGCGACCAGCCGTCTTTCAGAACGGTGACGTCACCATCCTTGCCTTCAAATTCGATTGTCGCATCGCCTGCTTGTGCTGCGGTGATGGTGGCCGAAATCTCGTTTGCATAGAAATCATTGGCCGGCATGGACGACACTTTGGTCTTGCTGTCCGACGCCCATTCGCCCATCGAATGCGGGTTGTTCTGGGCATAGTTTTTCACGGCACGCGCCGCACGGCGGTCACTGTTCCCTTCGCGCAGAACCGGGTTAACAGCGGAACCTTTGATCGCGTCATAACGAGCGCGGATCGTCTTTTCCTCATCCGTTGCAGGCTCTGCCGGGTAAGTCGGAATGTCGTAACCCTGCGATTGCAGTTCTTCGATGGCCGCAACCAACTGTGGAACCGAGGCAGAGATATTCGGCAGCTTGATGACATTGGCATCAGGTGTCTTCACCAGCTCGCCCAAATCAGCCAGATCGTCGCTTACCCGCTGATCGTCAGTAAGGTTCTCGGGGAATGCTGCCAGAATGCGTCCCGCAAGGGAAATATCTTTGGTGCCAACGCGAACGCCCGCAGCAGATGCGAACTTGCGGATGATGGGCAGGAACGAGGCGCTGGCCAGTTCTGGCGC
This sequence comes from Ruegeria sp. YKSF131, assembly GCF_059612645.1. Lineage (NCBI taxonomy): Bacteria > Pseudomonadati > Pseudomonadota > Alphaproteobacteria > Rhodobacterales > Roseobacteraceae > Ruegeria > Ruegeria sp. YKSF131. The sequence goes on from NZ_JBXWQZ010000030.1 coordinate 37,254, forward strand.
TTCGTCTACAATGGTATACAATATGTCGAAGTTCGATTTATCTGCCATATTCTTTTACCTTTTTTAAGCCTTTCGGGGCGTGCTATCCAAGAGTTGCAACCACAATTGCGTGGCGCGAGAGGGGCGAAATCACGATACAGCCCCTGGGTGACTCTGTTTTGACAGGGCTTCCCTTAAATCACGTTTGACTAGGAATCAATCACATCTGCCCGCGCGTTTTGCCACGGGTCAGATTATGTGTCGTGAAACTCTTGGGACTGGGAGGACTGCCCTTGGGCTGGAAGGTCGTGATTAACGAAACCGTTGCCCGGTCTCTGGATCAAAAAACATCACACGCTCTGGCTGTAGGGCGATGCCGATCCGGTCCCCGGTTCTGCTTCGCTGATCGTCCCGTTCCTCAACGATCAGCTTATCACCATTTGGTGTCCGTAAATAGGAATAGGACACGCCGCCCAAAGCTTCGGTCAGATCCACGGTGCAAGTATCGGCCGAACGGTCAATCTGAATATGTTCGGGCCGCATGCCCAATGTCACTTTCGTCCGACCCGAGGGGATAGTTGCAGAAACGGGCAACGGCTTGCCTAGCGCGGGATGGGAGACATGGCCATCCCCATAGTCACATTCCAGAAAGTTCATTGCTGGCGAACCGATGAAACCTGCGACAAACCGGTTGTCGGGATCGCGGTACAAATCCATCGGAGCCCCGACCTGTTCGATACGACCATCCCGCAGCACGACGATCTTGTCGGCCATGGTCATGGCTTCGACCTGATCATGGGTTACGTAAATCATAGTCGCACCGATTTCCTGATGAAGGCGCGCGATCTCAACACGCATTTCCACGCGCAACTCGGCGTCCAGATTGGACAAGGGTTCGTCAAACAGGAAAACGTCGGGGCCCCGAACGATGGCACGGCCAATAGCAACCCGCTGCCGTTGCCCACCAGACAGAGCCTTGGGTTTGCGTTTGAGATACTGGTCAAGTTTCAGAATGTTCGAGGCTTCCTGCACTTTTCTGGTGATCTCGGCCTTTGGGACACCGTTCATGCGCAGCCCAAAGCCCATATTTTCCGCCACGGTCATATGCGGATAAAGCGCATAGGTCTGGAAGACCATCGCCACACCGCGTTTGGCCGGGTCCATATGGGTTACGTCCCGCGCTCCTATGTGGATCTTGCCTTCCGACGTTTCTTCCAAACCTGCGATCATCCGTAGCAATGTGGATTTGCCACATCCCGAAGGGCCAACGAAAACACAGAACTCACCATCTTCGATCTGCAAGTCGATGCCGTGAATGACTTGCGTCTGGCCGTACCGCTTTATTGCTTGGTTCAGGGTTACACCTGTCATGTCGCTTGCATCCTGTCATTGCCGAGGTCTGGTCGCGTTTCAGGGAAACGCCATGCCTGCGCCTCGGTGCTGATTTGTTCAGCCACCCGCCGCACACGAGGCACCCATGCCTCGAGTTGTTCAAAATCCATTCGCTGGGTCGAGCCGGTTACTGAGATCGCGCCCAGGACACGGCCGTTTGTTGTAAGAACAGGGCAGGCGACGCAAATAATTCCGGGTTCATGCTCTTCGTCATCAACGGCAAAACCCTTGCTGCGAATTCGATCAAGATCCGTGCGCAGGTCATTGTCGGACGTCAGGGTCTTGTCGGTAAAGCGATGAAAACTCTGCTGCGAAATTGCCCGGTCAAGGTCACTTTCATTCAGAAAGGCAAGCATCGCCTTGCCGACACCCGTGCAATAGGCCGGGCCCACCTTACCCGCCTGAGAATACATCTCGATCGGTTGCGCTGCGTTGCGTTTGTCTACGTATAGAACCTGACCAGCATCGAGCTGCGCCAAATGCACAGTCTCTCCAGTTTCCTGGCTTAGAATATCGAGGAACGGACGTGCGATAGGGGCCAGTGAGCTTTGGGTCCAGGCTGCATGCGCAAGCCGTACCAAACGCATACCCGGCGCGTAGGTTTGGCGCTCGGGGTCGTAACATAGCATTCCCTGATTGGTTAATGATTGCAAAAACCGATACAATGTTGCTTTCGGAAAATCGCTGCCGTCCAGCAACTCCGAAAATCGCACAGGGCGCTGAAATGCGGCGACCTGATCCAGCACGTCACATGCTTTGCCAATAGTTCCGTCACCTGACACGGGCGTCCGTTCTCCTCCGCTTGCCCATCGCAGTTCGCACGAGGGTCTTGACAAGACTAACCGAGTCGATGTGTAGTTTTCAATATATAAAACATAGTTTCATTATTTGGAACTTTTGTGGAAACAACAGGGAGGAAACCATGTATTCCACTTTCAAGCGCACAACCGCTGCGCTGGCACTTGGCGTTGCTATGGCGGCACCGGTGGCTGCTGACCTAACTGGAGAGCTTCGGATATTCCTGGACACGTCAAACCCGGCCCCGCGCGCAACGATGGAAGCGATGATCGAGCGGTTTGCAGCGCAGCACCCCGGCCTAGAGATCGAAACCACGGTTATCGACCGCGAAGCGTATAAGACCCAGATCCGCAACTTTCTGACGGCTGACACACCTGACGTGGCCACTTGGTACGCCGCCAACCGTATGAAACCATATGTCGAGGCCGGTCTGTTCGAAGACGTCTCGGATCTTTGGGCGGAACCTGAAATTGCTGAAAACCTGGCATCAACCAAAGGCGCGATGACCATCGATGGCAAACAATGGGGCGTCCCCTACACTTACTACCAGTGGGGCGTTTACTATCGTAAAGATATCTTTGACGAATTGGGCCTCAGCGAACCGACTACCTGGGAAGAAGAGCTGGCAAATTGCCAGAAGATCGTCGATTCAGGCCGTGCTTGCTATACCATCGGGACCAAGTTCCTGTGGACCGCTGGCGGTTGGTTTGACTACCTGAACATGCGCACCAACGGGTTCGACTTCCACAATCAACTGGCCAACGGCGAAATCAGCTGGGAAGATGACCGGGTCAAGCAGACCTTTGCAAACTGGAAGCAGTTGATCGACATGGGGGCTTTCATTGACAACCATCAGACCTATAGCTGGCAGGAGGCTTTGCCGTTCATGGTTAACGGAGAAGCCGCTGCGTATCTGATGGGAAATTTTGCAGTCGCGCCTTTGCGTGAAGCAGGGCTTACCGATGATCAGCTGGATTTCTACCAATTCGTTTCAATCAACCCTGATGTCGAATTGGCTGAAGACGCGCCGACCGATACGTTCCACATCCCGGCGAATGCATCGAACAAAGAAGCCGCACGAGAGTTCCTGCGCTTTGTTGTCTCGTCGGATGAACAGACCGAGATCAACAACGGATCGAACCTCGGTCAGTTGCCGGTGAACGCGCAATCCTCAGTAGACGATGACAAATTCCTGCAGCAGGGCTTTTCGATGCTCTCGACCAACAGCCCCGGCGGAGTGGCTCAGTTCTGGGACCGCGACGCACCGGCTGAAATGGCCAAAGTGTCAATGGAAGGTTTCCAGGAATTCATGGTTAAACCAGACAATGCTGACCGTATTCTGGCCAAGCTGGAACGCGCGCGAGAGCGTATCTACGACAACTAATCAGGCTTGGGCCGGGCTCGAGCCCGGCCTACCTCGCCACAGAATGTAAGGTGGTTTCAACCCGCCTTACCCAAACAAACCCAGGACACCCATGACCACTGCCGCCGACGCCCCTGATCAGGAGAACTGGTTCCACAGAAACCAACAACGCATCGCCCCGTGGCTATTCCTTGCTCCGGGCCTGCTGTTCTTCATGGTCTATGTGATCATTCCGGTCTTCCAGTCCTTCAACCTTTCACTGTACGAGTGGGATGGGTTGGGTGCCGCCGAATATGTCGGCATGCGCAATTATGAAGATTTGTATTGGGAATGGGTTGACCGGGACGCATTCTATATCTCGCTCAAGAACAACCTGATCTGGCTGATCCTGTATCTTCTGGCCATTCCGGCGGGCCTTTTCATTGCTTTGTTTCTGAACCAGACGGTCTGGGGTATCCGCCTTTACAAATCGCTGTTTTTCTTTCCATTTGTCATCTCTCAGGTTGTTGTTGGCCTTGTATTCACGTGGTTTTATGACCCGACATTTGGTCTTCTGAATGAGTTTCTCGGCTTTTTCGGAATGGGTCCATTGAACGTGCTGGGCGACGAGCGTTTGGTCACCTACGGCATCATCGTCGCAGGCCTTTGGCCACAAACCGCCTATTGCATGATCCTCTACCTCACCGGTCTGAATGCCGTCGACCCCGAACAGATCGAAGCCGGACGCCTGGACGGTGCCAAAGGCTTGAGAATGCTGTGGCACATCATTCTGCCACAGTTGCGCCCGGCCACTTTCATTGCATTCGTCGTGACAATCATCGGGGCGCTGCGCAGTTTCGACCTGATTTCGATCATGACACAGGGCGGGCCATTCGGATCTTCCCGAGTGCTGGCCTATTACATGTTCGAGGTCGCACTATCTGAGTACGGTTTCCGCATGGGGTATGGCGCGGCTATCGCTGTGGTGCTGTTCCTGATCATGCTCGGCTTCATCGCCTATTTCCTCTGGTCGATGTATCGCGAAGAACGGGGGCACTGAGATGTTTCCCAAACCCATCGAAAAACAATCTCGCGCCGCGCAGATCACCTATCAGGCGATGCTGCCACTTGCCTTGTTGCTGTGGCTGGGCCCCCTACTCGCGGTGGCTCTGTTTTCGGTCAAACCAGCGGCGGATTTCACCAACGCCAACTATTGGGGCCTGCCATCCAGTTTCGAGGGCGCGGTCAACTACGGGCTGGTATTCTTCAACTCTGACATGCCGCGATACTTGCTGAACTCTTTCATGATCACCATTCCTACGGTGATCGGTGCCGTTGCCCTCAGTTCCATGACCGGCTTTGCTTTGGGCATCTACAAATTCAAATCGAACCTGTGGATCTTCTTCATGTTCGTTGCCGGCAACTTCGTGCCATTCCAGATCCTGATGGTGCCTGTGCGCGACCTGACACTTGATATGGGCCTCTACAACACAAAAACCGGCCTCGTCTTGTTCCACATCGCCTTCCAGACCGGCTTTTGCACATTGTTCATGCGCAACTTTATCCGGGCCCTGCCCTTTGAATTAATCGAGGCCGCGCGGGTCGAGGGTATCAGCGAATGGCGCATCTTCTGGTATGTGGTCTTGCCGTTGATGAAACCCGCAATTGCCGCACTCAGCGTGCTGATCTTCACTTTCATCTGGAACGACTATTTCTGGGCGGTCGTCCTGACTCAGGGCGCGGAAAGCCAGCCTGTCACAGCAGGCATAACCAGTTTCAACGCCCAGTTCCGCGCCGCCTACCAACTGATGAGCGCGGGCTCGATCGTAGCAGCGCTGCCGCCGGTTGCCATGTTCTTCCTGATGCAAAAGCACTTTATCGCGGGCCTGACCCTCGGAGCTGTAAAATGACAAAGATAACTTTCATCGGAGCAGGTTCGACAATTTTCATGAAGAACATTGTGGGGGATGCTCTGCTGACCCCCGCTTTGGCGGACAGTCACTTTGCGCTGATGGATATCGACCCCGTACGCCTGACAGAAAGCGAAGCTGTAGCCCGCGCCATGATCCGTTCGGTCCGGTCAAACGCGACAATATCCACACATACAGACCGACGCGCCGCACTCGATGGTGCCGATTTCGTTATTACCGCCTTTCAGATTGGCGGGTACCAGCCCTGTACCGTCACAGATTTTGAAATCCCCAAGCAATACGGGCTGCGCCAGACCATCGCGGATACGCTGGGCGTCGGCGGCATCATGCGGGGGTTACGCACTGTGCCGGTCTTGTGGGACGTGGCGCATGACATGATGCAGCTATGCCCTGATGCGACATTGCTACAATACGTCAATCCGATGGCCATCAACACCTGGGCACTGGCCGAGAAATATCCATCATTGAAGCAGGTCGGCCTGTGCCACTCGGTTCAGAACACGGTGGCGGAACTGGCACATGATTTGGACCTGTCAAAAGACGACATTCGCTACAAGGTCGCGGGCGTCAATCACGTCGCCTTCTTCCTGCGGCTTGAGCATCAGGGCCATGATCTTTACCCCGCCCTTCGGCAAGGTTATGTCAGCGGCAGAATGCCCAAGGCCCCGCTGCTGATGCCGCGTTGCCCCAACAAGGTGCGCTACGAAGTGATGGACCACCTTGGCTATTTCTGCACCGAAAGTTCTGAGCATTTGGCAGAATACGTGCCATGGTTCATCAAAGACGGGCGGGCGGACCTGATCGAGAAGTTCTCAATCCCACTCGATGAATACCCGACCCGCTGTGTGGAACAGATGAGCAACTGGAAAGAGCAGGCCAAAACCCTGACCGACGGGCGCGACATTGCCGTCACTCGCAGCCATGAGTTTGCGGCAGACATAATGAACGCAATCATCTCTGACACCCCCTACGTGGCATATGGCAATCTGCCAAACACCGGCCAGATACCTCAGCTGCCGATGGGGGCTGCTGTCGAAACACCGTGTCTGGTTGATGCAAATGGCATTCAACCTTCTGTCATCGCAGACATCCCACCGCAGCTGATCGCCCTGATGCGTAGCCAGATCAACGTTCAGGAACTCACAGTCAGGGCATTGGTCGACCAGAACCCCGAGCATATCTTTCATGCAGCCATGATGGACCCGCACACCGCCGCCGAGCTGGACCTGCGCCAAATTCGAAATCTGGTGAACGACCTTCTGTCTGCCCATGCCGACTGGCTGCCAGATTGGAGCCGCCCATCTCGCGCTGCTTGAATTTCACCTTTTTACAAATACTCAAATCCACCCAGACCTAAAAAAGCATCACAGAACAATGTCAAAACGCCGCTCACAGCACTGGTACGGGAAACTCGACAAGGATGGGTTCATCCATCGATCCTGGATGAAAAATCAGGGTTTTCCTGATCACGCCTTCGATGGGCGGCCAATTATCGGAATTTGCAACACGTGGTCGGAGCTAACCCCTTGCAATTCCGGCCTCCGCGATCTGGCCGAAGGGGTAAAGCGCGGTGTGTGGGAGGCCGGGGGCTTTCCCGTCGAATTCCCGGTCATGTCGCTGGGCGAGACCCAGATGAAACCCACAGCCATGCTGTTTCGCAACCTTCTGGCCATGGATGTCGAAGAGTCGATCCGCGCATATGGCATTGACGGTGTGGTTCTGCTGGGCGGGTGCGACAAGACCACGCCGGGCCAACTCATGGGCGCGGCCTCGGTCGACCTGCCGTCGATCGTTGTCAGCTCCGGCCCTATGCTGAATGGAAAATATCGCGGTCAGGATATTGGCTCAGGAACCGATGTGTGGAAGTTCTCCGAGGCCGTGCGTGCCGGAGAGATGACCCTTCAGGATTTTATGAACGCGGAATCCGGGATGTCCCGCAGTGCCGGGGTTTGCATGACCATGGGGACGGCCAGCACCATGGCGTCTCTGGTCGAAGCGATGGGCATGAGCCTGCCCACCAATGCCGCCCTGCCCGCCGTTGACGCCCGCCGCATGGCCCTCGCCCATTTGACAGGCAAGCGGATTGTCGAAATGGTCGACGAAGACCTGAAACCATCCGACATTCTGACCAGAGAAGCCTTCGAGAATGCAATCCTCGCCAATGCGGCCGTTGGGGGATCGACCAATGCCGTTGTTCATCTACTGGCGCTCGCAGGTCGCGTGGGCGTTGACCTGACGCTCAAGGACTTTGAAATCGGATCAGAGATTCCCCTTCTGGTGAACTGCATGCCCTCAGGCAAATACCTGATGGAAGATTTCTGTTACGCGGGCGGTGTGCCGGCTGTGCTGAGCGAACTCAAACCTTTCCTGCGCCCGGCCAGAACGGTTCTGAACAAGGACATCTCGGCCCACTACGAAGGTGCTGAATGTTTCAACCGCGACGTCATTCGCCCTTTCAACGATCCGGTGAAGCCCGCTGCTGGCCTTCGTGTTTTACGCGGCAATCTTGCGCCCAACGGGGCCATCGTCAAACCTTCTGCCGCAACAGATGCCCTTCTTGAAACCGAGGGTGAGGCGTTTGTTTTCGAAAATATCGAAGACCTGAAAGCCAATATCGACCGGGTTGATCTGCCCGTCACATCCAAGAGCATTCTGGTGCTCAAGGGATGTGGACCCAAGGGTTATCCCGGGATGCCCGAGGTGGGAAACATGCCGATTCCGGCGAGATTGGTGAAGGAAGGCGTTCGCGACATGATCCGTATCTCGGATGCCCGCATGTCCGGTACAGCCTATGGCACCGTCATCCTGCATGTCAGCCCCGAGGCACAGGCGGGCGGCACACTGGCGCTGGTGAAAACCGGCGACCGCATCCGCGTCTCGGCCAGCGCTGGAAAGCTTGAGCTGTTGGTGGACGAAAAAGAACTGGACGCGCGCCGAGCCCAATGGAAACCAGATAAGCCACATTATTCCCGCGGGTATGCCAAACTTTATGTCGATCACGTGTTGCAGGCCGATCAGGGGGCCGACCTGGATTTCCTCGTCGGCAAAGACACCCGCCTTGTGACCAGAGAGAGCCACTGATGACCCAACCAGCGACATTTCATGACCTGAACGGGTCATCCGTCTATATTACCGGCGGAGGCTCGGGCGTGGGCGCAGCATTAACGGATGGGTTTTTGGCTCAGGGGGCCAATGTGGCTTTTATCGGCAGATCGGACGCCAGCGGTTTTGTCGAAGAGATGCGCGACAAACACGGCCGCGCACCTCTGTTCATGCAGGGCGATATGACCGACACTCAGCTTCTTCACACGACAATGGCCAAAGCCGCCGAAGCCCACGGCCCCCTAGACGTTTTGGTTAACAACGCGGCCAATGACCAGCGCCATACACTTGAGGAAACCACGACCGAGTTCTGGGACTGGATGATCGACGTAAACCTGAAAGCCTACTATTTCGCCTGTCAGGAAGCGGCCCGGCAAATGAAGGAAGGCGGCGTTATCATTAACTTCAGCTCGATCAGCTACATGATGGGCAATGCAGGCTATCCGATCTATACGACGTCAAATGCGGGCATTACAGGGATGACGCGGTCTTTGGCCCGCGAACTGGGGCCAAAGAACATACGTGTGAATGCGCTGGCTCCCGGTTGGGTTTTGACGCAAAAACAGCTGGATAAGTGGGCCACGCCCGAAGATTTGGCCGCGCATTTGGATCGACAATGCCTGAAAGAACATTTGACGCCCGAAGACATGGTTGCACCGACATTGTTCCTGGCATCCAACGCCAGCCGGGCGATGACCGGTCAGTGTATGGCGGTTGATGGCGGCGTCGTAGTTTCAGGGTGAAGCAATGAATACCGACTGGATCGCCGTTGATTGGGGCACATCTCACCTGCGGGTCTGGGCCATGCAGGGGGCAACGGTGCTGGACTGCGCGCAGTCCGACAAAGGTATGGCACGTATCGGAGCCGACGGGTTCCAGACCGCCCTGTTGGAACTTGTTGAAAACTGGCTGAAGGATGGCCCCATAGATGTGATCGCCTGCGGTATGGTCGGTGCACGCCAAGGCTGGGTCGAAGCACCTTATTCTACCGTTCCGTCGCAACCCTTGCCGCAAGTACCGGTCCGTGTTCCCAGCACAGACTCGCGCATCCGGGCCTTCGTCATACCCGGATTAAAGCAACTGAGCCCACCAGATGTGATGCGGGGCGAAGAAACACAGATCGCAGGGTTTTTGGGTGCTCGCCAGAACTGGGATGGTGTCCTCTGTCTTCCAGGAACCCATACGAAATGGGTTCAGGTCAGCGCAGGTGAAATCGTGAGCTTTCGGACGCTCATGACCGGAGAGCTTTTTGATTTGTTAAGTGCGCAATCTGTTCTGCGGCATTCTATAGGTGAAGGATGGGATGAAGATGCCTTTGCCGAGGCTGTGGCGGATACATTGTCCAAGCCCGAACAATTGGCTGCACGCCTGTTCGGCTTGCGGGCTGCGGACCTGCTGCACAATCAGGACAAAGACATCGCGCGCGCGCGGCTGTCGGGACTGCTTATCGGTGCTGAATTGGCCGCCACCCGTCCATATTGGCTGGGTCAACAACTGGCTATCATTGGTGCAGATGCCGTATCGCGGGTCTATGCGGCAGCGCTAAGACAACAGGGCGCTTTCTTTGAGACTGCAAACGCCACCGAAGCAACGCTGGCCGGGCTGGCGCTGGCGCGCAATATGACAAGGCAAATCGCATGAGCCGCCCCATCATCGCCATTCTGCGCGGTCTGCAACCACAGGAAGCCGAGGCCGTTGGCAGAGTTATCATCGATGCAGGGATCGACCGGATCGAAGTTCCACTCAATTCGCCTGACCCGCTCGACAGCATTTCCATTCTGGCCGAAGCTTTCAAAGATCACGCCCTGATAGGCGCTGGTACTGTATTGACGGTTGATCAGGTGGACGCAGTTCGGAATGCCGGCGGCAGGCTGATTGTGTCACCCAACTATGATGCTGACGTGATCAAACGGTCTGTAGCGTTGGGGATGCAAAGCTGGCCGGGCGTTTACACGCCGACCGAAGCCTTTGCCGCTCTCGAAGCCGGGGCCACAGGATTAAAGCTGTTTCCTGGCGTCATGGCAGGCCCTGTTGGGCTCGCAGCACTTCGACCCGTTTTACCCAAGGAAACACGTATCTTTGCTGTCGGTGGTGCCGGGCCTGAAAACTTCGAGCAATGGATCAAAGCCGGTGCGGATGGATTCGGGATTGGATCAGCGCTGTACAAACCCGGCATGGACGCAGTCGAAATCGCAGCACGCGCGAAGCAGATCGTAACAGCCTTTGACAAGGCGGCAAGATGAGCACGATTTTTGACGACCGCCCCTGCGCGTTGGGCGAAGGTCCGCTTTGGCACCCTGCTCGGCAACAGCTATTCTGGTTCGACATTCTCAACAAACGACTGATGACGCGCGAAAGTGAAAATCAGATAAGCTGGGAATTCGATGAACATGTCTCCGCCGCAGGCTGGGTGGATCGCGACACACTGCTTTTGGCTTCGGAAACGGGTCTTTGGCAGTTTGAATTGACGTCCGGGCATCGAGCGCTGGTTACGCCGCTCGAGGCAGACAACCCAATCACCCGCTCGAATGACGGTCGCGCTGATCCTTGGGGTGGTTTCTGGATCGGTACGATGGGCAAACAGGCTGAAGCCGGGGCCGGATCAATCTATCGGTTCTGGAAAGGTACACTCAGATGTCTCGTGCCGGATGTGACGATTTCCAATGCAATCTGTTTTGCCCCGGATCGATCCGTGGCCTATTTCTGTGACACGAAAACGAGGCAGGTCAAGCGCTGGAGCTTGAATGCAGTAAGCGGATGGCCCGAAGGGGAAAGCACCGTATTTCTGGACTTTCGTAAAGAAGGCCTGAACCCGGATGGTGCGGTGGTTGATGCTGACGGGAACATCTGGATCGCGCAATGGGGGATTGGACGTGTTGCGGCCTACACGCCCGAAGGTCATTTCCTGAAGGCCACTTCTTTCGAAGCGTCACATACGTCCTGCCCAGCCTTTGGTGGCGACAGCTTAGGCACGCTGTTCTGCACCTCTGCAAGGCAGGGGTTGAGCAACGCGGATATTGAATCCCAACCCACCAATGGCATGACGTTTGCAATGCCAAACGCGGGACGAGGGCAGGCAGAACACAGGATCATTTTATGAAGCCGGAACTTGGTGTGTGTTACTACCCTGAACACTGGCCCGAAGCGATGTGGGCGGAAGACGCCGCGCGCATGGTGGACACCGGCATCTCGTGGGTACGCATTGGAGAGTTCGCGTGGAACCGGCTGGAGCCTTACCCCGGAACCCTGCAATTTGAATGGCTGGATCGCGCGGTTAAAACACTTGGCGAGGCGGGAGTGAAAGTCGTGCTTGGCACACCGACAGCAACGCCACCGCGTTGGATGCTGGACAAACATCCGGACATGCTGGCTGTGGATACGTATGGAAACACGCGCAAATTCGGATCACGGCGGCATTACTGCTTTAGCCACCAGGGCTATGTCGATGAATGTGGCCGCATCGCACGGGTCTTGGGAGAGCGCTATGGTCATAACCCGTATGTGGCGGCTTGGCAGATCGACAATGAGTATGGGTGTCACGACACAACAGTCAGCTACAGCACCCCGGCACTGAATGCATTCAGGCGCTGGCTGGCTGTTCGATACGGCTCAATTGAACAACTGAACAAGGCCTGGGGAAACGTGTTCTGGTCGATGGAGTACCGCAACTTCGATGAGATTGAACTACCCAATCAAACTGTGACCGAGCCAAACCCCGCTCATGTACTGGCATTCCGTCGGTTCAGCTCAGATCAGGTTGTGGCATTCAACAAAGCTCAGGTCGATGTATTGCGAGCTTTGACCGATGCGCCGCTGTTGCATAACTACATGGGTCGTATTCTGGATTTCGACCATTTCGAGGTTGGCGCAGATCTGGATATTGCGACTTGGGACAGTTATCCGATCGGATTTCTATCGGACCGATTGGAAGATGACGAAGCCCACAAGACCGCCTTTCTTCAGCAAGGCGATCCGGACATGCAGGCGTTTCACCATGATCTTTACCGGGCAGTGGGCCGTGGCCGATGGTGGGTGATGGAACAACAACCCGGTCCGGTGAATTGGGCACCCTATAACCCGGCACCCATGCCCGGAATGGTGCGGTTGTGGTCGCTTGAGGCTGTCGCCCACGGTGCTGAGGTTGTGAGCTATTTTCGATGGCGGCAAGCCCCCTTTGCGCAGGAACAGATGCACGCAGGTTTGCTGACACCGGACAATCGCCCCGCCCCTGCATTACACGAGGCCCGTCAGACAGCGGAAGAGCTATCCACATTGGGCGAGGTGCATCAGGTGCAATCCAAGGTTGCGATACTGTTTGATTACCCCTCGGACTGGGCCTGGACATCGCTACCGCAAGGAGCAGGCTTTGACTATTTCCGGTTGGTCTTCTCAGCTTATCGTGCATTGCGCCGCGTGGGGCTGTCGATTGATTTTGTTTCGCCCAATGACCTGTCCACGCACTATGCGCTGATCCTTGCCCCCGGACTGGCAACGATTGACCCGGATTTGGAGCGTAGGTTAGCGGACAACTCGGATCTTGCAATCCTCGGCCCACGCAGCGGCGCAATTACCCGTGATTTCCAGATCGCCGCCGCCGGTCGACCTGGCCTGAAAGGGTTGGACTGCAACGTCGATTTGGTCGAAACACTGCCCCCTGCTGTCAACCGGGCTGTCCGTGGCGGCGGCGCGGCACAGCATTGGATCGATCGCCTTTCAGGATCTGCTGAAGAAATTCTGAGTTTTGAAGAT
>NZ_JBXWQZ010000031.1:0-48532 GCF_059612645.1 Ruegeria sp. YKSF131
GGCTTGCGATCCGGGCGCGATCATTGGATCCTCGACAAGCGGGTTCAAGCCGTCCGAACTTCAGGACGGAGCGCTGCGCCCCGAGCAGATCGTGGTGACGCACCCCTTCAACCCGGTTTACCTGCTACCTTTGATCGAGCTTGTACCAACGGACAAGAACCCGCCCGAGATGATCAAACAGGCCCAGGACCTGTTGAAATCGCTTGGGTTCTTCCCGTTGCATGTCCGAAAAGAGATCGATGCGCATATCGCCGACCGGTTCCTGGAAGCTGTCTGGCGCGAGGCGCTTTGGCTGGTCAAGGATGGCATCGCGACAACCGAAGAAATTGACGAGGCCATCCGTATGGGTTTCGGCATCCGCTGGGCGCAGATGGGTCTGTTCGAAACCTACCGCGTGGCCGGGGGCGAGGCGGGGATGCGGCATTTCATGGCGCAGTTCGGGCCTGCCTTGAAATGGCCTTGGACCAAGTTGATGGATGTTCCCGAGTTCACTGACGAACTGGTCGATTTGATCGCCAATCAATCTGACGCACAATCCGGGATGCATTCGATCCGAGAGCTGGAGCGCATTCGCGATAACAACCTTGTCGGTATGATGCGGGCCCTCAAGGCGCAGAATTACGGCGCGGGTGCGGTGCTGAACCAACATGATGCACGGTTGAAACCCGGAGCGCTGCCGACGCTGGGTCAAGCGGACCTGAGCCAGCCCATCCTGACCCTGTCGCGGGCTGTTCCTCTGGACTGGACGGATTACAACGGCCACATGAACGAAGCGAAATATCTGGAAGCCTTTGCCGCCGCCACCGATCGGTTCATGGAAATCATTGGATGCGATGCGGATTACATCGCCTCGGGTGGCAGCTATTTCACGGCGGAGAACCATATCCGTTATGTGGATGAAGCTCATGCTGGTGCCAAAATCGACGTGCGCACGCAGATGCTGTTGGGGCAGGGGAGGAAGCTGCACGTGTTCCACAGCATGTACGAGGGCGACAAGCTGCTGGCCACGGGCGAAAGTTTTCTGCTGCATGTCAGTCTGGAAACCCGTCGCCCCAGCCCGCCATCTGCTGAAATTGAGGTAGCTATGACGCGGGTTGCCGAGGCTCAGGCCGGGTTGCCTTACCCCGAAGGCGCAGGCGCGGCGATCAGGAAGCCTTCATGACGCGCCGGGTTCTGGTGACGGCTGGCGCGTCAGGCGTCGGCCGGGCCATGGCCGAGGCGTTTGACGCTGTTGGCTATGACGTCCGGGTCACGGATATCGATCAGGCGGCGTTGGATTCTTTGCCCGAACATTGGACCAGGCACCGAGCGGATGTTGCGGACGAGGCTGACATGCGCGCGGTATTTAACGCCATCAGGTCGACGGGCGGGTTGGATGTGCTCTGCGCCAATGCCGGTATTGCCGGCCCGACAAATGCTATTGAGGAAATTGATCTGGACGCGTGGCGTGCTTGTGTCGCGGTCAATCTGGACGGTGCTTTTCTGGCGGCAAAATATGCAGCGCCGCTGATGAAATCGGCGCGGGCGGGCAGTATAATTCTGACCTCGTCGACAGCCGGGCAGTATGGCTACCCGTTCCGTGCGCCCTATGCGTCGGCAAAATGGGCCGTCATTGGGTTGATGAAGACGCTGGCCATGGAGTTGGGGCCCTATGGCATTCGTGCCAATGCCATTTGTCCGGGCGCAGTTGAAGGCCCTCGGATGGAAGGCGTCCTGACCCGTGAAGCCGCAGCCAAGGGCATGACCCGTGACGAGGTCTATCAGGGCTATGCCTCTGGCACCTCAATGGGGCGCTTCGTCGAAGCGCAGGATGTCGCCAATATGGCAGTATTCCTTGCCTCGGATGCGGCACGTCTGGTTTCAGGTCAGGTGATCGCGGTGGATGGTCACACGGTCAACCCGGACCCGAAACTGTAACTCAGCCTTGGTTTGGACCACGGATCTGGCGGATGGTCCGACGGACCGCTTGCCAGTCCTGGGCCTCTTGCCGATTCCCGGCAGCTTCGCAGTCGCGCATTTTTTTCGCGGCTTCGGCCTCGGCTTGGTCTCCATGGGCGGCAAAAAGTGCACGTGCGTATTGAGCGGTTTGAATTGCGTCCATTCCTGTGCTCCTCCGTCTGTGTTCGGAATGCCTTATGGTTCGCGCCATAGTAAAATAGCACAGGTTGAGCGCTGCTGCATCACCCGTCGCGGGAAACCGCCGTTCTGAGGCAACGCAGGTGGTTTGGAAAATCCCGGGCGACCACTTCGGCCTCACGTACCAGCGTGTCGAAATGGCGTGAGAATGTCTCGATCCGATCCCGGTCGCGGAAGGCCATATAGTGACTTCCCGCGTAGAATACACAGAGTAGCGGGCCGAAAATCGTTACCGGTGCCGAATAAAGCCGTTTTGCGTCAAACAGATAGATGCGCATCCGCGGATAGAGCTGTTCGCACAGCGCCAACAGGTGATCGATCTGTTCCAGCCGAACCTCTGGGCTGAGATCTTGATAATACCCGGTGCCGTTTGCAAAGCTTTCGATTTCGAATAACGGCATGGCGATCTCATAGTCCGACTGGGCGCTGCGCATCCAAGTCAGACGATCCGCCGACGCGCCGATGGCTTGATCAGCGGTCCGGCCCAGATGCGGGGCGTATTCCCATTCCAGTATCGCACGCGTCTTGAGCATGTCGGGCAAGGTGGCCGGGACATAGCGGATTTTGTACCCGGCGGCCTCCTGATGCCACTCGAAGATACGTTCATCGACAAGGGCGCGGGGGGCCTCGGTAAAGGTCAGCGAGCTTGCCAGAAGCTCAGCCGCGCTTTCCGGCCTGTCGGAAAGGCTCAGCAACCAGTCGGCCGATACACCAAGCGCCGCTGCGCATCCGCCAACAACATGTGCGTTGGGCAACCGAGCACCATTATCTGTCAGCAATTGGGAAACGGTCGAGCGGTCAACGCCAATATAGCGCGCAAGGGCACTTTGGCTGACATGGCGCTCTTCCATCGCGCGGGCTAGGCGGAGACGAAACTGGGAGGCGCGATCGCGCTTGTCGATATTTCCCTGCATGTCATGATTTTTATCACTGTTGTTGAATTTTGTTAATCATATTCAGAATTTCCAATACTGGGGTCCGGATGTAACGCTTTTGAGTAAGAAAAAGGAACGGGGTTCGGAATGGAAACGCGGCGAAGATCAGTCGTGAAAGCAATCGTTTGGAATGCGATGGGGTTGGCGATCATGACAATGGTGGGCTTGTTGGCAACAGGCTCGGCCGCTGTAGGAGGGGCGCTGGCGTTGGTGAACACGGCCATCGGCCTGACGATGTACGTGATTTACGAAAGAATCTGGGCGAACATTTCGTGGGGACGAAATGGCTGATCCCACTGCACCCAAATCACCCGAATGGGGCACGTTATTCCTGATTGTCTTGTGTTATGCGGCATGGCTTGCCGGTTTGTTTTGGTTGGCGCTTGCATCCTTGTGGTTGGCAGTCCCGGCTCTGGGTGTCGTTGCGGCTCTGCATTCGTCACTGACGCATGAAGCCCTGCATGGGCACCCCTTTCGTGCCAAATGGCTGAACGAGACGTTGATGGCACTGCCGTTGACATTGGCCATTCCGTATAGCCGCTTTCGGGACCTGCATCTGGCGCATCATCAGGATGCCACCCTGACGGACCCTTATGACGACCCGGAATCGAATTATCTGGACCCGCATATCTGGTCGGGATTGCCGCGGCTGGCGCAGATGATCTTGAGCCTGAACAACACGCTGTTGGGGCGGATGGTGTTGGGTCCTGCTCTTGGTCAGGTTCTGTTTATGCGGGACGAATGGCGTGGATTTATGCGCGGGGACAAGGCGATCCTGCTAGGATGGGCTTTGCATTTGCCCGGTGCGGCGGCGGTGCTGTGGGTGGTTGCGCAATCGGCCATGCCGGCCTGGGCCTATCTGATCGCAGCCTATCTGGGGTTGTCGCTTTTGAAGATCCGCACGTTTCTTGAACATCGTGCACATGAAAAATCCCGCGCCCGCACGGTAATCATCGAAGATCGCGGACCTTTGGCTTTTCTTTTTCTGAACAATAACCTGCACGTCGTTCATCATATGAATCCGGCCGCTCCTTGGTATCGCCTACCTGCATTGTACCGGGACGGAAAGGACAGGTACTTGGCTTGCAATGAGGCTTATGTTTACCGGTCCTATACACAGATCTTCCGGCAGTATTTCGTTCGCGCAAAAGACCCTGTGCCACATCCTCTCTGGCCAAAGCCTTGATTTATCGACACAACGGGTGGCATGAGTCTCTGGATTCCTGTCACCATAGCCGCCGCCAGTTTTCAGACTGTGCGTTTCATGCTGCAAAAGTCCCTGGCCAGCGTGAAGCTGTCTGCTGCAGGTGCAACTTTTGCGCGGTTTGCCTATTCTATGCCGTTGGCCGTTATCGGGCTATGTGTTGCGTTGCAGATAACTGGGGCGAGCATGCCTCGGCTCAGCAGTTTGTTCTGGCTTTACGCGGTCATCGGCGGGACAGCGCAAATCCTTGCTACGATCTGCGTGGTGGCGCTGTTCAAACAACGCAATTTTGCCGTTGGAATTACCTTCAAGAAAACCGAAGTGATCCAGACCGCGATTGTTGGCTTTTTGATCCTGGGGGACAGTGTATCGCGCGGCGCATTGTTCGCGATCCTGTTGGGGTTGATGGCTGTGCTTTTGTTGTCAAAAACACCCGGAGGGGACGGACCCTGGTGGCGCCATCTGACCAATCGGGCTTCGCAATTGGGGCTTGGATCAGGTGTTTTGTTTGCGTTTTCCGCCGTCAGCTATCGTGGGGCTTCACTGCAACTGGGCGATATCGATGCGTGGTTCCGGGCGCTGGTAACACTGGCAGCGGTGGTGACATTCCAGTTTACCAGCATGGGAATATGGCTGCTGTGGCGCGACCGCGCAGAACTGCACGCAGTCTGGCAGACGCGGAATACCGGAGTGTTCGTCGGCCTGACCAGCCTCGGTGGCTCGTTTTGCTGGTTCTGGGCCTTCACCTTGCAGAATGCGGCTTACGTCAAAGCTCTGGGGCAGGTAGAGTTGATCTTTAGCCTCATGGCTTCGATCCTATTCTTCCGAGAAACGATCACCCGGCGCGAGATCGCCGGGATGATGTTGCTTGGGTTCTCGATTTTAGCGCTTGTGCTGGCAATCTAGCTGGCGCGACGTTCGTCAAAGCTAAGCGCGATGAAGCTGGGCAGGTGATCTCCCATGCCCACGACGGCCTGGCCGGTGCCTTCCTTGCGCCCACGACTGTGCCCCTTCGGCTCACGATATTTTTTACCTTCTTTCATGCTTTCGGGGGCCTTGGCCTTCTTCTCGGGCTTCGGCTGTTCGGGCTTGGGCTCTTCCTGAACCGGGTTGTCTATGCGCGGGATGTCTTTCTGGATCAGCTTTTCGATCGCAACCAGTGCTTTTTCGTCGCGTCCCGAGCAGATTGTGATGGCCTTGCCTTCGCGCCCGGCGCGACCGGTGCGGCCAATGCGGTGCACATAATCCTCGGGGTGGCTGGGGACGTCGAAGTTGAACACATGGCTGACAGCCGGAACATCCAGACCGCGTGCCGCCACGTCTGAGGCGACCAGCAGGCGCAAGGACCCGTCACGGAATCCATCCAATGTTTTCATCCGCTGCGACTGGTCCAGATCGCCATGGATGGCGGCGGCGTCGTAACCGTATTTCTTCAGCGACTTGGCGCAGATATCCACATCTGTCTTGCGGTTGCAGAAGATGATCGCGTTGGTGCATTTGTCACCTTCGGCATCGATCAGCGCGCGCAGAAGGCCGCGCTTGTTGCTGGCCTCGCGGTCACGGCGCCCACCTTTGAACATGACGACGCTCTGTTCGATGGTTTCGGATGCGGTGGCCTGGCGGGCCACTTCGATCCGGGCAGGGGCCGACAGGAACGTATCGGTGATCCGCTCGATCTCGGATGCCATTGTCGCTGAGAAGAACAGGGTCTGCCGGGTGAATGGTGTCAGTGAGAAGATGCGCTCGATATCGGGGATGAACCCCATATCCAGCATCCGGTCCGCCTCATCCACCACCATGATCTGAACACCGGTCAGCAACAGTTTGCCGCGCTCGAAATGATCCAGAAGACGGCCCGGCGTGGCGATCAGTACGTCGACGCCCCGGTCGATCAGGGCATCCTGTTCCTTGAAGCTGACGCCGCCGATCAACAGTGCTTTGGTCAGTTTCAGGTGCTTGGTGTAGGTGTCGAAGTTCTCCGCTACCTGCGCTGCCAGCTCACGCGTGGGGCATAAAACCAACGAACGTGGCATACGTGCACGTGCGCGACCGCGGGCCAACAGTGTGATCATCGGCAGAACAAAGCTGGCGGTTTTGCCAGTACCAGTCTGGGCAATGCCCAAAACATCGCGCCCTTCCAATGCGGGTGGAATCGCACCTGCCTGGATCGGAGTTGGGGTTTCGTATCCGGCTTCCTCAATGGCTTTGAGGACCTTCGGGTTCAGGTTCAGTTCGTTAAATTTTGTCATGTAAGTCCGGTTTAATGCGGACACTTGACCTGGCCCGCGCGTATAAGATGTGCCGGGCCCGGATGGCCATGCCCGTGATGCGGCATATCGGCTTGGACGCGGACATAACAAATACGTGGGTCGGGGTCAAATGAAGACCGCAGCATCTTGGTTTGATTGAAACAGGTTCGAGTTTTGCGCAACAATTCAGCAGCTTCCGGGAAAGTGTTTCGCCAGTTTCCCGTCCAGATTCAATGCGCGGTGGCGGATCAGCCCATTCTGCTCCAGCCGGGCGCGGACTTCTGGGTCAGCGCCGCTCATCTCGTTGAAGAACGCGCGCAGCCCATCCTCGCCGTGTTCGCATTCAATCCAGCTGAGCAATTCATTCTTGTTCAGCCCCCCCATCTCGCGCGGGGCATTCGGGGCCATACCAGCCTGATACGAGCCGCGATCCATGCGGAACGGATAATGTGCGATCCAGTGATCCCAGTCCGGCGCGTGGCGGTGGCATAGATCGACCTGAGCAAGCTCGTATTTGCACGGTAGCAATTTCCCGTTCTGAAACAGGTTGTGGATACGAAAACTCAGACGTTTCAATCCCGTGCGCACAAACAACTTGCCCTGTACATGGCTTAGGAACCCGCCAAGGACGAAAGCCCCATAGTTGGGATAAAGCATCTCAATCAACTCTGTACGGGCCGGGCTTTGTGGCACATGAGCCTTGTACAGGTCTTCACCGCCTGCCAGCGCCTCGATTGGGCGGACACGGGCGGCGTGAACCTTGTCCGGAATATCGCGCAACACATCCGAGATTGGGGTCGGCGACCACAGAAACTCGTCAACATCGATATGGACCAGCCAATCCAGGTGCGTGTCGCGATAGGTGTATGTCGCGTTGACCGATTGGCGAACTTGGTGCTTTTCCGGTCGCGTGCGTTTTAGCTTTTGCCAATAGGCGTCATCGCAAACCATTACGCAAACACCGGGATGTGCCTTCAGCGCCTCGAACGTGCGCTGGTTCGGTTCATCCAGATAGATATAGATGGTCTCGGCGCCCAGATCGAGGTGATGGGCCACGAACCGAAGGACATCTTCGGTCGGGCCCCTGACCATCGACACGACACCCCATGTGGTCATGTGCGCTGCGCGCGCACTTCGCGCATGCGTTTCAGGCGCCGAAAGATACCGCCGGGATCTCTGTTGAGCTCGGTCATCAAGTGATCGACCAGCGGCGCGATGGTGGTATCGCTTAGGGCCTTGGTCCAGACCGGAGCAATCAGATTGACATCCAGTCCGCCACTTCCAAGGGAAAACCCTTTCATCTGAAAGGGCAGCGGGACACTTCTCAAATTCTGGTGTTGAAACGGTGTTTCCGGGGTCAGCCCCGAAAAGCGCCTTTCGAACTCATATAGCTTCATCATGCCGAACAACATGCGCAAAGCGTGACCAACCTCGCGCTGAGTTGCAGTTTGACCGTGGTCCGCAAAGGTCTGAACCGACGAGACCAGCCATCGCAAATCAAGCGTGGACAGAAGGTGGTCCGACTGTTCGTCCCAAAGGCGACAAAACAGAAGCGGGGCGTGACGCGGGAAGGACCGCTTTCGCAAGTTCGAGATCAGCTGGGCATTCAGGAAGGCAAGTTCCGAGTTTCCGACAAATTCCCGCGCAATCTGAGCACGCTTGCGATCCCAACTTGTACTGGGCTTCGGCGGGGGCACAGTCGCACTTTCGGGCAATGTTCGACCGGCCAGTTCAATAAGGTCAATGTCAAGGTCAGGCAAAGAGGTGGTGCCGAACTGAAACGGGCTGCGCCGGTTCTCATACCTGTCCAGCATGTCTGGAAGACCGCCGAGGAAAGTCAGTTCATCCTTGTTCATGCGCGCAGAATTGCACAGGCTGACTCGGCTGTGCAATCAGTCAGTTGGATCACACCATCATCTCTTTGGTGGCGGTCAGATTCAGGGCGGGATAGTCCCGAACCACCCGGTCGATGTCCCATTGCAGCCGGGTCAGATAGACAATGTCGCCGTCATGGTCGTGCGCGATGTGCTGCTTGTTTGCATTCACAAACTTTTCGACCTCAGCCTTGTCACCGCTGACCCAGCGGGCCGAGGTGAACTGAGACGCCTCGAAACGCACAGGCAAGCCGTATTCCATCTCGATCCGGCTGGCGAGCACCTCGAATTGCAGCGCGCCGACGACACCCACGATAAAGCCTGACCCAATTGAAGGTTTGAACACCTTTGCCGCGCCTTCTTCGGCAAACTGCATTAGGGCCTTTTCCAGATGCTTGGCCTTCATCGGATCACCCGCACGGACGCCTTGCAGCAGTTCCGGCGCGAAAGAGGGGATGCCGGTGACGCGCAGCGCCTCACCTTCGGTCAGCGTGTCACCGATGCGCAGCTGGCCGTGGTTGGGAATGCCAATGATGTCTCCGGCCCAGGCCTCTTCAGCCAGTTCCCGGTCAGATGCCAGAAACAGCACTGGGTTTGAAATCGCCATCGGTTTCTTCGACCGCACATGGGTCAGTTTCATGCCGCGTTTGAAATGGCCTGATGCCATGCGGACAAATGCCACCCGGTCGCGATGCTTGGGGTCCATATTGGCCTGCACTTTGAAAACAAAGCCTGCGACCTTCTTTTCATCCGGCGAGATCTGGCGGGGTTCGGCTGATTGCACCTGCGGCTGTGGGCCATATGCGCCGATGCCTTCCATCAGTTCCTTGACGCCGAACGAGTTGATGGCCGAGCCGAACCAGATCGGGGTCATATGCCCTTCAAGCACCGCCTGCGGGTTCAGCGCGGGCAGCAACTCGCGCGCCATCTCAACCTCTTCCAGCAGCTTTTCCAGCAGATGCGCAGGAACATGTTCCGACAGTTTCGGGTCATCAAGCCCGTTAATTTCGATGCTCTCGGCCACCTTGTTGCGGTCGGCGCGGTCCATCAGCTCCAGCCGGTCACGCAGCATGTCGTAACAGCCGATAAAATCGCGACCCACGCCAATCGGCCACGCGGCGGGGGAGACGTCGATGGCCAGCATCTCTTGAATTTCGTCGATGATCTCGAACGTATCGCGGCTTTCTCGGTCCATCTTGTTACAAAATGTCAGGATCGGCAGATCGCGCAGGCGGCAGACCTCGAACAGCTTTTGCGTCTGGCTTTCGACACCCTTCGCGCCGTCGATCACCATCACGGCCGCATCCACGGCCGTCAGCGTGCGGTAGGTATCTTCCGAGAAATCGCTGTGGCCGGGCGTGTCCACCAGATTGAACCGGAAATTCCCGTAATCGAAAGACATTGCCGAGGCCGAGACCGAGATGCCGCGATCCTTCTCCATCTGCATGAAGTCCGAGCGTGTCCGCCGTGCCTCGCCCTTGGCGCGCACCTGACCAGCCATCTGAATGGCTCCCCCGTAAAGCAGGAACTTTTCCGTCAGCGTCGTCTTGCCCGCATCCGGGTGCGAGATGATGGCGAATGTCCGGCGACGGGCAATCTCGGGCGGCAGGGTAGGTTGGTTCGAGGTATCAAGCATGACCGCGCGTATAGGCGGGGAATCCTGCCGAAGCAAGACAAAGGGGCTGGTTCGAATCATAGGCTTGTGGCAATAAGAACATATAGTGAACAAATTGTGGAGAAGACCAATGGATTTGAAAGAGATTGCCAACGAGTTGGTGGCCGGCTGCCGCGAGGACCGCGCCAAGGAAAATCTTGAGAAATTGTATGCGTCAGACGCAGTTTCTGTTGAAGCGGTCGATTACTCAGGCATGGGGCGCGAAATACAGGGGCGTGATGCGATCCGAGGCAAACATGAATGGTGGGAAGGCGCCCACGAGGTTTCGGGCGCTTCGGTCAGCGATCCGTTTGTACACGGCGAAGACCGTTTTGCGGTGATTTTCGAAGTGCAGGGCAAGGTAAAGGAAACCGGCGAAGCCTTCGATATGCGTGAAGTGGGTGTCTATCACGTCGCAGATGGCAAGATCGTGCGGGAAGAGTTCTTCTACTGATCCCAAGCCATTTCTGGTCTTCCCTGTCTGGCCGATGCTAGACATGCGGCAATGACTGACAGGGAGGATCCGATGGATCTTGGCATAAAAGGAAAGCGCGCGCTGGTCTGTGCCAGCAGCAAAGGGCTGGGTTTGGGCTGTGCCGAGGCTTTGGCTGAGGCTGGCGTAAATCTTGTGATGAATGCGCGTGGTTCGGACGCTTTGGAGAGCGAGGCGGCACGCCTCAGGTCAGAGCATGGCGTCGAGGTACAAACAGTCGCTTGTGACGTGACGACTGCGGAAGGGCAGGCGAAGGTGATCGAAGCGGCGCAGGGCGTTGATATTCTTGTGACAAATGCCGGTGGACCGCCGCCGGGGTTATGGTCGGATTGGGAGCGTGATGATTTCATCAAGGCGCTGGATGCCAATATGTTGACCCCCATTGCGTTCATGAAAGCGCTGCTTCCCGGAATGATGGACAAAGGTTGGGGGCGGGTGGTGAACGTCACCTCACAATCCGTGCGCGCGCCAATTGCGGTGCTGGGGCTTTCGAATGCAGCCCGCACGGGTTTGACCGGATATGTCGCAGGAACTTCACGCCAGGTTGCACCGCATGGCGTGACCATCAACAACCTGCTGCCCGGCATTCACGCTACGGATCGTGCGGATGCGCTGGACAGCGGCGTGGCTTCCCAGCAAGGCATCTCGATCGAAGACGCACGCGCAAACCGTTCGGCAACCATTCCCGCGCGACGCTATGGAACACGGCAGGAATTCGGGGCTGCCTGCGCGTTCCTGTGCTCTCATCATGCGGGGTTCATCGTTGGTCAGAACATTCTACTGGATGGTGGCGCAACCAATTTGACGATGTGACCATGGCACAAGGGTTTTCGTTGAAAGATCAGATGTTCAACGCTGAGAAAGTAAATTATCTCAGCGGTTTGTTTTCCGATTCTCATGCAGAATTTGATGCCCCGGCATTCCGATCTGCGGTCATGTCGCGATTGCTGGAGTTAGAGCTGAAGGATCGGATCATCTGGATCGCCACATGCCTGCAACAGGCGGTACCCGGTGATTTGCCTGCTGTTGCCCCGACGATCCTGCGTGCCTTGCCTGCACCTTTGGACCCGACGAAGACGGATGACGACTTTGGCGATTTCATCTTTGCGCCGGTCGGTGAGTGGGTGGCGACCATAGGACTTGAGCATACCGATCTGGCATTGGACGTGATGGAGGAACTGACACAGAGGTTTTCCATGGAATGGGCAATCCGACCGTTCCTTAACCACGACCCGGACCGGGTATTGAGGCGGATGCAGGACTGGTGCTCTCATGACAGTTACCATGTGCGCAGGTTGGTCAGCGAAGGCACGCGCCCCCGATTGCCATGGGGGCAGGCGGTTGGATTGGGTTTGCAGGACCCGCTGCCGTTGCTGGACAATTTGCACATAGATGCGACGCGATATGTCACCCGGTCCGTATCCAATCACCTGAATGACATCACCAAGAAAGACCCGGATCTGGTATTGGATCGTCTGAAGGCGTGGCGCAACCAGGGTCATCAGACTCAGGACGAACTGGACTGGATGACGTCACACACCCTGCGCGGGCTTGTGAAAGCGGGGCATCCCGAAGCAATGAAGATGTTAGGCTATGACCCGGACGCGGACATCGAGGTCGCGGTCAACCTTAATTCGGAAGCTCAGATTGGTGACGCTCTGGCCTTTTCCGTCGCTTTGAAAGGGGTCGGAGAGCTGCAAGTTCTGGTTGACTATATCATTCATTTTCAAAGACCTGGCGGGAAAATCTCAGCCAAGGTGCACAAGTTGAAGCAGGCGGCTTTGAAGAACGGGAAACTGACGCTGGAAAAACGCCACAAGTTGAAGGGTGATGCCACAACGTTCAAGTTGGTTCCCGGCGCGCACCGGCTGGAGGTTCAGGTAAATGGCAAAATTCGTGCAGGCGTGGACTTCGACCTGCTTGGGTAAAACCGCGCGGGACCGCTCACGCTTTCGTCAAAAACGCCTTCCCCGGATTGCGAACCCCCGGCGGCTGCATTAGCTCGTACATGACCATTTGCGAGGGAAAAGCGCGATGAAACATGAATCGGTGCAGAACTATTATGGTGAAGTCCTGCAAAGCAGTGCTGACTTGCAGACCAATGCGTGCTGCACGCCTGACGACATGCCCGACCATGTCAAAAAGATCCTTTCAAAGATTCATGACGACGTTCTGTCTCGCTACTATGGCTGCGGTCTGATTGCCCCACTTGACCTTGAAGGCATGTCGATCCTAGATCTGGGGTGTGGGGCCGGGCGGGATGTATATGCCTTGTCCGTCATGGTCGGTAAGACGGGCCGGGTAGTGGGTGTCGACATGACGCCCGAACAACTGGACGTCGCCCGCGCGCATCAGGATTATCACGCCGAGGCATTTGGATATGCCCGCAGCAATGTGGAATTCCATCACGGCTATATAGAAAAACTGGATGAGCTTGATCTGGAACCCGGATCGTTCGATATCATCGTCTCGAACTGTGTCATCAACCTGGCCACGGATAAGAATGCGGTTCTGCGCGGCGCACATAGGTTGTTGAAAGAGGGCGGCGAGATGTATTTCTCGGATGTCTATGCAGACCGCCGTATTCCGCAGGCGATGGCCGAAGACGAAGTTCTTTATGGCGAGTGCCTGTCCGGCGCGCTTTATTGGAATGATTTCCTGTCAATGGCTCGAACGGCCGGTTTCGGCGACCCGCGCCGCGTGACACATCGTCCGCTGACGATCGAAAATCCCGTACTGGAAGAGCGTGTTGCGCCGTTGAAGTTCCTGTCCGCGACATACCGTCTGTTCAAACTACCTGCATTGGAACCGGCTTGTGAAGATTATGGGCAAGCCGTGATCTATAAGGGAACCGTGCCAAACGCACCGCATGAATTTGGTCTGGATGACCACCACGTTATAGAAGCCGGCAAGGTGTTTCCGGTTTGCGGCAATACCTGGATGATGCTGAAAGAAACGCGATTTGCCCGTCATTTTGACTTTATCGGCGATTTTTCGACCCATTATGGTATTTTCGAAGGCTGTGGTGGCGAAAGCCCGTTTGAAGCCATGGGTGCATCTGTCGCTTCTGGCGGGTGTTGCTGATCCCTTGCACCTGAGGGGCGGGGTTGCTATCCCCGCTCAAGCCCGATGGATTTGATCGGGAAAGGTAACGGGGTCCATCGGTGACAGGTAACGCAATTCCACCGCGTCTGGAAATTCGCAACATTATCCGTCGGTTTGAAGGCCGGGTTGTTGTGGATGATGTTTCACTGACCGTTCAGGCAGGCAAGGTGACCTGTCTGCTGGGGCCGTCGGGCTGCGGGAAATCCACTACGTTGCGCATGATCGCCGGGGTCGAAATGCAGGACTCGGGTGAGATTTATGTTGATGGCAAGCTGATCTGCGACACCGTCTTCCGGGTGCCTCCGGAACGGCGCGAGATCGGTCTGATGTTTCAGGACTTTGCGCTGTTCCCGCATCTGAGTGTGGCTAAAAATGTGGCCTTTGGTCTGAAGGGCAGTAAGGACGAAAAACGCGCCCGGGTCGAGGAGTTGTTGCAGAAGGTCGACCTGATGCGATTCATCGATGGTTTTCCGCATCAACTATCGGGTGGCGAGCAACAACGCGTGGCGTTGGCGCGTGCCCTGGCGCCGCGCCCGCGCATCATGCTGATGGACGAGCCCTTTTCGGGCCTCGATAACCGTTTACGTGATGGTATCCGTGACGAAACGCTGGCCATTCTCAAGGAAGAAGATGCCGCTGTACTGCTGGTCACGCACGAGCCGGAAGAAGCGATGCGCATGGCCGACGAGATCGCCCTGATGCGGCGTGGCAAGATCGTGCAACAGGGCGCGCCCTATAACGTCTATACGCGTCCCGCGGATAAGGCGGCGGTGGCATTTTTCAGTGATGTCAACGTTTTGCGGGCGCAAGTGAATGGCGCATTGGCGGATACGCCCTTTGGTCAGTTCCTGGCACCGGGCATACCGAATGGTACGGATGTCGAGATCGTCTTTCGCCCTCAGCACATCAAGCTGGACTTTGACCGCAACGGCAAGGGGCCATTGCCGACACCAACAGACGGTGTTGCGGCCCGTGGTGTCGTCGAACGCGCGCGATTTCTGGGAAATGAAAGCCTGGTAGAGTTTCGCATGGACTATGATGGCTCGATCCTCAGGGCTACGGTTCCAAACGTGTTTGTGCCCAGTCAGGGCCGGGTGATGTGGCTGACCATCCGCCGCGACAAGTGCTTCGTTTTCCCCGAAACAAGGCGCTGATCCATCGATTTCCACCCGAGTGGTGCGCGAAAACCTCAGATTGCGGGGCCGCGTCGCTTGCCGCAACGCAGGCCCGGGTCTATCAAGAGCCAAACGCGGGGGTAAATCGGGCACATGCGAATTCTTCTGACCAATGACGACGGGATCAATGCCCCGGGCTTGATCACGCTTGAGGCGATTGCAGCTGAACTGGCCGGACCGGATGGAGAGGTCTGGGTGGTCGCACCCGCGTTTGAACAGTCCGGGGTCGGACATTGCATCAGCTATACCCACCCGATGATGGTCGCCAAGCTGGGCGAGCGGCGCTTTGCAGCCGAAGGTTCACCTGCGGATTGTGTTTTGGCAGGGCTTCACGACGTTATGTTGGATACCCCTCCCGATCTGGTTCTATCGGGCGTGAACAGGGGCAATAACTCGGCTGAAAACACGTTGTATTCCGGTACGATCGGCGGCGCGATGGAAGCGGCATTGCAGGGCGTCCCAGCGATTGCCCTGTCGCAATATTTTGGCCCCCGCAACCTGGGCCTTGACGACCCGTTTGAGGCAGCCGCCCGGTATGGTGCAGATCTGGTGCGCCGGATTCTGGACGCAACTCCGGCAGAACAAGATGATTACCGGCTGTTCTACAACGTGAATTTCCCACCGGTTCCGGCAGACGATGTTCTGGGCACGCGGATTGCGGCGCAGGGGTTTCGGCGCGACACGCGTTTTTCGGTCGAACCGCACAGTTCACCTTCGGGACGGCGGTTCCTGTGGATCAAGGGTGGCTATCAGCACAATCCGACCGCACCCGGAACGGATGCGGCCGTCAATCTGGAAGGCTATATCTCGGTCACGCCGATGCGCGCTGACCTGACTGCGCATGACATGCTGGAGGCATTGAAGGCGGTCGAATGAGCGGACTGGACCCTGAAACCGTAATGCAATTCCTGTTTGCCCTGCGCAAACGGGGGGTCACGGATGCGCGCGTGCTGGCTGCGATGGAGCAGGTGGACCGCGGTCGCTTTGTCACCGGCCTGTTCGCAGGGCGCGCTTACGAGGACATGCCGTTGCCGATTTCCTGCGGTCAGACGATCAGTCAACCGTCGGTTGTAGGTCTGATGACGCAGGCCCTGAACGTTGGACCACGGGACACGGTGCTCGAGATTGGGACAGGTTCAGGTTATCAAGCGGCGATCCTGTCCAAACTGGCCCGCCGGGTCTATACAGTGGAACGCCACAGGCGGTTGGTGAGCGAAACAAGCAAGCTGTTTGCCGATCTGGGCCTGACGAATATCACTTCTATGTTGTCTGACGGGTCATTTGGCCTGCCGGAACAAGCCCCTTTTGACCGGATCATTGTCACAGCCGCAGCCGAGGATCCTCCGGGCCCGCTCTTGGCGCAGCTGAAAATCGGGGGTATTATGGTTCTACCCGTGGGCCAGTCGGACGCGGTGCAGCAGTTGATCAAAGTGACGCGCACCGAAAATGGTCTGGATTATGACGAATTAACGTCGGTCCGTTTCGTTCCCCTTCTGGAGGGGCTTGGAAAGGATGAGGCGTAATAGGCTTAAAGAATTGGTCGCCGGAACTCCGGGCAACAGGGGCAGGCGTTGAGGACAGAATTATGAGAGCAGTATCCAAATCAGCAATGCGCCGCTGTGCGACCGGGGTGGCCGCTCTGGCCATTTTGGCCGGGTGCGAGGGACCTCTGGATTATGACCTTCGTGGGCAGATCGGTGGATTTTCGACCACCAATGCAGCGCAATCCGCGACGGCATCCCGCCCGACACCGGACAGCCGGGGCGTCATTACCTATCCGAATTATCAGGTGGTCGTGGCGCGCCGCGGCGATACGGTGCGGGACGTGGCCGCGCGGGTTGGCCTGCCCGAGGGCGAGCTTTCGCGCTTCAACGGCCTTCAGACAACGGACACGCTGAGAGAGGGTGAGGTTCTTGCCCTGCCACGCACTGTCGGTGCTGGAAGCAGCGTGGACATCGCGTCGGTCGCCGGGTCTGCAATTGACCAAGTGCCGGCGTCGGGTTCGGTTCAGACCACAACCCTGGAACCCGCGAAACCGGCATCAACGCCTGCGCCGATTTCAACTGGGCCGGAGCCGGTCAGGCACAAGGTCAAGCGGGGTGAGACGGCCTATACAATCTCGCGCCTCTACCAGGTGCCGGTTGAATCTCTGGCGGAATGGAACGGGTTGGGATCAGATTTTACCGTGCGTGAAGGTCAATACTTGTTGATTCCGGTCAAGAACCAGCCCGCGCCCCGGCAAAATGCGGCTAGTGCCGCGCCCGTTTCCGCCACGGAGGTGACGGAACCGGGACAGGGATCACCGACGCCGACGCCACCCAGCGCCACGCAGCCCTTGCCGGACGAGAAAGTTGAGCCGTTGGCCGAGGCCCCCGACGTGACCGCCGAAGCGCCAACCAATACGCGCACATCCGCGCTGTCCCTGCCGGTTGGCGGCACTATCATTCGCGGTTATGACAAGGGCAAGAATGAGGGCATCGACATCGCTGCCGCTCCGGGTACGTCGGTCACAGCTGCCGAAGCCGGTACGGTCGCGGCGATCACCGCGGACGCGGATCAGGTGCCGATCATTGTGGTCAAGCACAACAACGATCTTCTGACTGTCTACGCAAATGTCGACAAGATCACTGTCAAGAAAGGCGATAAGGTACGCCGTGGCCAGAAGCTGGCGCAATTGCGGGGCGGCGACGATGCCTATGTGCATTTCGAAGTCCGCAAAGGGTTCGAGTCCGTGGACCCGGAACCCTATCTGAAGTGAGGCTGGATGGCCCGTACCGGGCCTGCCTTCGGCGAGAGTATTTCTGAAAAGATGAAGCCTGTCAGGCGTATGGGTCATAGTCGCTCAGGCGTTTTCCGGGTTCGTCGGCGAAGATTTCCGGAAGGGGTGAAACTGCTTCGATCAGGTCGATGCGAAAGACACGAAATCCATTGCGCAGCTCGCACCAGGCGGTAAGGGTCCAGACCCGCCCCCAGTATTCCATATGGAGCGGGCGGATGGTGCGTTCGGTCAAAACGCCGTCAATGCGGCGATAGGACAGGTGAAGTTTCTGACGTGATTTGATGGCTGCACGGATCGGGGCCATATGGGCAAGGCCCCTTGCGGCATCGGCAAATGGGTAGACCGCGAATTTCCAGCTATCCGCCTCGGCCAGGACCTGCGTTGGTAAAACAGCGTCGATCTTGTCGGCAAGCGATTGTGCGGCAGCCTTCAGGTCAGTATCCGCGGCCTCGGCCACGATGGCCATGCCAAGATTCAGCGCCTCAAGCTCGGCTGTAGTCAGGTTCAACGGGGGCAGGGTGATCTGCTCGCGCACCATGTAGCCGACACCGCGCTCGCCCTCGACCGGAACGCCCGAGGCAACAAGCGTATCCATGTCGCGATAGATGGTGCGAACCGACACCTCAAGCCGGTCCGCAATGTCCTGCGCGCGGTGCAGTTTTCCGTCGCGCAGGATCTGGATGATATCGAACAGGCGGTCAGTGCGGCGCATGACACGCCGTTCTGACCGCGTTTAGGCAGTCATGTTCCATAGTACTTTCTCGTGTCGCATCTGGATGCTATCCGGATTGATGACCGCCATCATGCCTGCTGCACATTCCTGTTGAGGAAACTGTGCGGCTGCGTCCTGTGCCGCCTTCAAATCGGTCCAGACAACATAATCGGTCCAGCGACCATCTTCGCCCTGGCTAAGCTGCCGATGGGCAAATCCCGGCGCGCTGCGCACAAAGGCCTCAGAGGCCTGACTGAGTTTCACGAACTCTTCCGGCGTGGTGCCATTGGCCAGGGTGAAGGTGACGATTTCAGCAACGTGGGTCATTTAATTCTCCATTGACCTTGTTTCGATGCCAAATCCCTAACGGATAGCAACTGACATAAACCTGTCAGTTGAGAATTGCGACCCCTTAGATTTCACGCGATTGATACAATTTTCGCCGGCAAATCGGAGCAGATCCCTTTTGAGACCAGCGATCGAGGCGTAAAGACTGAGTCAGATCATGTTCCCGGCGCGCAAACGTGCCGACGAAAAAGGAGAAAAGACATGCTCAACAATATCGGCCTTCCTGGCCTGCTGCTTATCGCCGTTGTGGTTCTGGTTCTGTTCGGGCGCGGCAAGATCAGTTCGCTAATGGGCGAAGTTGGCAAAGGCATCACCGCGTTCAAGAAGGGCGTAAAGGACGGTTCGGAAGAGCTGGAAAAGGACGCTTCTGAGCTGGCCAAGGACGTCACACCTGAAACCGAGAAAGACAAGGCGTAAGCGCGGATGTTTGATCTGGGCTGGACCGAGCTTCTGGTCATCGGCATCGTTGCCCTGATCGTTGTGGGGCCAAAGGACCTGCCGGTGCTGTTCCGCAATGTCGGACGTTTTGTCGGCAAGGCGCGCGGAATGGCGCGCGAGTTCAGCAGCGCCATGAACGAGGCCGCCGATCAGGCTGGGGTGAACGAGATCAAGAAAGGTCTCAACGCTGCCGTGAACCCTGTGGGATCGGCCATGGACGGTGTCAAGCAAGCCGCGCAGGAGATGGCGAAAAGCATCGATCCCACAAAGTTCGACCCTGAAAGCGAAACGGGTAAACTGGCGGCCGAGCGGGCCGAGCAGGC
The DNA here is from genome assembly GCF_059612645.1 of Ruegeria sp. YKSF131. Taxonomy (NCBI): domain Bacteria; kingdom Pseudomonadati; phylum Pseudomonadota; class Alphaproteobacteria; order Rhodobacterales; family Roseobacteraceae; genus Ruegeria; species Ruegeria sp. YKSF131. The sequence goes on from NZ_JBXWQZ010000031.1 coordinate 19,426, forward strand.
CAAAAAGGTTCAGGCGTCAGCCGCCCGTGCCACCGCCGAGCGCAAAGCCAAGGATGCAGCCGATGCGCTGGCCAAGGCAGAAGAGGCCGAAGCCGCGCTGAATACTGAAAGCAAGACATGAGCAAAACCGACGAGATTGACGATTCTTCGGCCCCGTTGATCGAACATCTGGCCGAACTGCGCACACGGCTGATCCACAGCGTTGTGGCGTTTCTGATCGGTATGATCATCTGTTTTTCGGTGGCGACGCCGATCTTCAATTTCCTGACCAATCCCCTGTGTGACGTTCTGGCCGAGCGCGGGCAGGATTGTGGCCTGATCTTCATCTCGCCACAGGAAGGGTTTTTTGTTGCAATCAAGGTTTCCCTCTTGGGTGGGTTCATTCTGGCATTTCCCTATATCGGGATGCAGATGTGGCGCTTTGTGGCACCGGGCCTCTACAAGTCCGAGAAAAACGCGTTCCTGCCATTCATGCTTGCTTCGCCCTTTATGTTCCTTCTGGGCGCAAGCTTTGCCTTCTACGTTGTCACGCCTCTGGCCTATGACTTTTTCCTCGGGTTCCAGCAATTCGGGGCTGAGGGTGAAGCCGTGGCCGATGGGGTCAGCGCGGCACCGCTGAGTGTGGTGTTTCAAGGCTCAGCCCAGGAATATCTGAACCTGACGATCAAATTCATCGTTGCCTTTGGATTATGTTTCCAGTTGCCGGTTCTCCTGACCCTTATGGGGAAGGCAGGACTGGTCAGTGCCGAGGGGCTGGGCGCTGTTCGGAAATATGCGGTGGTCGGCATTCTGGTTCTGGCCGCAGTCGTCACACCACCGGATGTCATTACGCAGATCATTCTGTTTGTGGTGGTGTACGGTCTGTACGAGATTTCGATCTTCCTGGTCGCGCGAGTTGAAAAGAAACGCGAGGACCAGTTGCGCGCTGACGGTTACTACGATGATGAAGCGGAAGCGGATGATGACCTGATGCAGGAGTTCGAAGACGACAAGTAAGTCTGCCGACGAAACCAAAAGGGCGCGCCATCCAATGGCGCGCCTTTTTCATTGGAAACTCTTGTTGTGCCAATTGGAACGTGCTTTGAACCCCTCAAGACAAAACCGGAGGCCCACATGGACGACCAAGCCCTGAACCGTATCGCCGAGGCGTTGGAACGCATGGCACCGGCTCCTTTGGTGGCGCCTGATTTTGCTGTTGCTCAAGCATTTGTGTGGCATGTCGAACCGGAACGACTGGAACCTGTTACGCATGTCAACCGGGTCGATCTGGATCTTCTAGTCGGCATCAATCGCTCTCGCGACACGTTGATGGACAATACGCGCCGGTTTGCAGCAGGGTACAAGGCAAATAACGCGCTGCTCTGGGGCGCGCGGGGGATGGGCAAGTCGAGCCTTGTAAAGGCCGTGCACGGCTCACTGAGCGCTGATTACGCCGACCTTAAACTGGTCGAATTGCAGCGCGAGGATATGGGAACGGTGGCGCGGTTGCTGAACCATCTGCGCGCAGCGCCCTACAGGTTCATATTGTTTTGCGATGACCTGTCGTTCAGCCACGATGACCAGCATTATAAATCTCTCAAGGCTGTTCTGGATGGTGGTATTGAAGGCAGGCCAGAGAATGTGGTCTTCTATGCCACTTCAAACCGTCGCCATCTGATGCCGCGGGATATGATCGAAAACGAACGCTCCAGCGCCATCAATCCTTCCGAGGCGGTCGAAGAAAAAGTCTCGCTGTCGGATCGCTTCGGCCTGTGGCTTGGGTTCCATCCCTGTGATCAGGACGAGTATCTTGCGATGATCGACCGCTATTGCGCCGCCTATGGCGTTTCAGTTGATGCACAGACCCTGCGCGCCGAGGCAATTGAGTGGCAAGCCACGCGCGGTTCGCGCTCTGGCCGTGTCGCTTGGCAATTCTTCGTCGATCTGGCCGGGCGCAACGACGTGCATATCGTCTGATCCCGGCTTCACCTGGCTGCAAATATCCCCGCCAGAGGCATGGCCCGTCAGGGCCATTTCCTAAAGAAGTGCCAGAATCCGTGCAGCTTCATCCTTGGTGCTGTTCAGAACGCTCCGGTCTTCCCCGGGATGAAACCGCGCGCGGACGGCCGTAGGCATCGGCGCGGGTTCGACAACCGAAACCCGCGGACCGGTGCGTTCGGTCTCGACGGCCCAGCTGCGGGCCAGAGCCATCTGCGCGGCCTTGGTGGCACCGTAGATGCCATAAAACTTCTCGCCAGCCTTCGGATCGTCAAAAAACACCGCATGGCCATTCTCGCCCAGAAGGGGTGAGACATAGGGAATCAGAACCGAGGTCGCGTTTGCATTTGTGTTGATCGCCTTGGCCCATTCCTTGGGGTCAACAAAATGCACCGGTGTCAGTGCTGATGTGTGGATGGCTGTGTGCATCCACAGGTCGACCTTACCCCAACGGTCATGGATGCCACGACACAGGGTCGCCATGGCGTTTGGATCGGTGATGTCCATGGGGGCCAGAGTGGCTGACCCGCCCTTCGCCTTGATTCGGTCGTCCAGCTCTTCCAGCCCGCCGGTGGTTCGGGCGACGGCGACGATATGGTATTCAGGTGCCAACGCTTCGGCCAGCGCAGCGCCCAACCCGCGAGAGGCCCCGGTGATAAGGGCGATTTTTGTCTGATCGGTCATGGCTGCGGTTTGAACCCCTGCGCGAGGGGCGTCAAGTCGCGATTAGCTGCCGGGAATGGCGATCCGCTTGGTCTGGCCGCTTTGTCGCAGCATGATTCCCTGTTCATCAATTGCAACTACCATGCCCGAGGCGACACGGCTTCCGGGTTCAACCTCTTTCACGCGGCCCGATGACAGGCGTACCAAGGCGTGCAGATCGGTTTTGGGCCCGAACACACCCAGGACAGAAACAGAGTTCTTGTTTAACGCGCCCTGCTGCGTGGCCGCGCTTTTGACATTGGTGTTTGACATGGTCCGTGGCCCGGCGTGAGTTCCGAACCCCTTATTTGTGTGAGTGGTTGCCGTCCGATAACAAAACGATCAGGTAAGCAAAAGACCCTCACAGACACGACGCTTCACGACGTAGCGACCCTTTTGTTAGCCCTTGTGATCGTGCAAGATTCACCGCCGGGTTGTGGCAGATTTCCACTCATCGGCGGAACAGTTTAGATGCGAGCCATACTTAACAGGGCTGTCCTATCTGTATGTCGAACGGTTTGATTCGTTGTTTGAACAGAATCCAGGCGTGCCATAAATGGGTGGGGTCTTTCAGCCTGAGGCGAGTTTGGCCGCATTCCAGGACCCGCCCTGAACCTGCATATCCGCGCGTTTCTGGCTGACACGGCTGCTGTTTTCCAGACTGTCCAGGTAATCCGCGCTGACGCTGCCGGTAATGTAATTGCCGTCAAAGCAGGAGCAATCAAATCCTTGGATGTCCGGGTTGCCTTCCTGGGCGGCCCAGATCAGGTCCTCCAAATGCTGATAGAACAGCGCATCGGCGCCCAGCTCTTCACGGATCTCTTCGATCTCTTTGCCATTTGCGATCAGCTCGGCCTTGGTCGGCATGTCGATGCCATACACATTGGGGTATTTGACAGGCGGCGAGGCGCTGGCCACATAAACCTTCTTTGCCCCAGCGTCGCGGCACATCTGAACGATCTTTTTGATGGTGTTGCCCCGCACGATGGAATCGTCGATCAACAGAACGCTGTGACCTTCGAATTCCAGCGGAACGGCATTCAGCTTGCGGCGCACGGATTTCTGTCGCTCGGCCTGACCCGGCATGATGAAGGTACGCCCGACATAGCGGTTCTTCACCAACCCCTCGCGATAGGGGATGCCGGTGATTTTAGCCGCTTCCAGTGCCACGGGGCGGGCGCTGTCGGGTACGGGAATGATCCGGTCGATTTCCAGGCCCGAGTCCTGAATTTGTTTCGCCAGCGTCTGTCCCATGCGCATCTGGGTTTTATAAACCGAGACTCCGTCCAGCAGTGAATCCGGACGTGCCAGATACACATACTCGAAGATACAGGGCGTCAGCTTGCCTTCGACCGCCTGAAACTCGTGCATGTTGCCTTTCAGGTCGATCAGGATGGCCTCGCCCGGGCGCAGATCGCGCAGCTTCTCAAAACTGTTGATGCCAAAGGCCACGTCTTCCGAAGCAAAGGCATAATCGTCCCCCTGACCGTCGACATTGCGCTTTGCGACCGACAGGGGCCGAATGCCATATGGGTCGCGGAACGCCAGCATGCCAACACCAGCCACCAGACAGATTACCGAGTAGGCACCTTGAACCCGCTCCATCGTCATCTTCACACCGGCAAAGATGTTTCGGATCGGATCCGAATTGCCGTTCACCTTGATGGCGTCAGCCACTTTGTCGGCCAGCACGTTCAGCAGGATTTCCGAATCCGATGTGGTGCGCAGGTGGCGACTATATTTCCCGGTCACTTTCTCGCGCTGTTCCGCTGTGTTGGTGATGTTGCCGTTGTGAACAAGATAGATACCGTAGGGTGCGTTCACGAAGAAAGGTTGCGCTTCGGCCGCGCTGAGTGATCCGGCCGTGGGATAACGAACATGACCCATGCCGATATGACCCAGAAGGGTTTCAGCATCCTGGGCGTTGAACACGTCCTTGACCAACCCATTGGCTTTCTTTTCCCGGAAGAATTCGCCGTTGTAGGTCACGATCCCGGAGGCATCCTGACCCCGGTGCTGCAACATCAGCAACCCGTCATAGATCTCAGCAAAGACATCATGTGTCCGGCTTGCGATTCCTAAAATCCCACACATTTAAGGGGCTCCAACTTCTATGACGATTTCATTCGAGGATTGACCGCAGTTCGGCACCGGACTTTCTGCATCTTCAGCGCGGAAATGTTCGCTACGCAGGAACAAGACGCCGTTAGGGCGACCATCACTGCGATCAGCGCGCATTCATACAGAAAGTACAAGATCGGTGGCTCCGATTCCGTGGCGGGTTGGCCCCCACATAATGCCTATTGGCGTGGCTGTCATCAAAGGATCACAATAGCCAAATGCCGCAGGCCAAGTTTGCGCATGTCGATGTAGAAAAACGAAGATGGTGACATGCGCAAACATATGTGCTGTCATGCATTTGATTGCATACATAACTGCTAAATCTCGGCACCTCGGGGGGACCTGAATGTGGCAACATAAACCTCCTCACAAGAACCAGGAACGGATCAGGCAGCGGTGCCATCGGTGCAGGGGATTGGGGCGCGCGTCGTGCCAGATCTGTAACGGAGCAGGCGAGGTCGCCAAAAGCAGAGATATCTTTGGAAAACCGGTTTTCAGTCGATGTGACGGATGCTTTGGCTTGAAAACAATCCGCTGCACCGTGTGCGGTGGAGAGGGGTTTGTCTGATCTGCAACAAAAAAGCCCGGCAGCGCCGGGCTTTCATGAATTGGTGAACTGCCTATCAGCCGTTGGAAGGCGCAGTTGTTGCCGGTTCAGCGTTTCCTGCCGTGCAACTGGCGACCAGCTGTTCATACTGAGTCGTAACCCAGCCCAAAGCCGCCTCGGGGTTTTGTTCCTCAATCTGGCCGCTGAACTGTTCAAACACCTTGGCCGACCGGCTTTCATCAACAATTGTGTAAGACTGGCCGGTCATGACGGTGTCGTAAACGAAGAATGCAATCGCAACCAGAAGGATGCCACGAGCGATGCCGAAGAACAGCCCCAAAGCCTGATCCAGGCCGCCAAGGGCCGAACGCTGAACCAGCGATGAAAACAGCGGTGTGAAGATACTGACCACGATCAGCGCCACCGCAAAGACCGCTGCAAACCCGGTGATCACAGACAATTCACAACTGTCACGCAAGAAATCTCCGACGACCGGGATTTCCTTGACCAGAGGTACAGCCTGCGGGGCGAAGATGAACGCCAGAACGGCCGCCGCAACCCAACCCGCGATGGCCAGAACTTCGCGCATGAAACCACGCGAGTAGGCCAGCAAGCCTGACAGCACGATGATCAGGGCAACTACCCCGTCGATTATTGTAAAACCTTCCATGGCCCTCGCCTGTTCTTTTTCTGCCCCTCAAGGCGCGACTTTAACCTGCTCCGAAGGTTTCGCCAACAAACCCCACCAAATCAGAGGGTCGGGTGAGTGTCAGACCTGCCACAGTACCGGTTTTGCCACCTGCCGGAGCTATTGCCGCTGTGAAACCAAGTTTTTGTGCTTCTTTCAACCTGTTTTCTGTCTGCGGAGCCGGTCTAAGTGCCCCTGACAGCGAGATTTCCCCGAAAACGACGGTGTCTGCGGGCAGGGCTGTGTCTTCGCGTGCGCTCAGCAATGCAGCAGCCACGGCCAGATCGGCGGCGGGTTCACTGACTTTCAACCCACCGGCCACGTTCAGATAGACGTCGAGACCCGCAAAAGGAATGCCGCAACGCGCTTCAAGAACGGCAAGGATCATCGCCAACCGCCCGCTGTCCCATCCCACCACTGTCCGGCGCGGCTGTGAATGGGGGGACGGGGCGACAAGGGCCTGCAATTCGACCAGAACGGGCCGTGTGCCCTCAATCCCGGCAAAGACGGCAGAGCCTGGGCTGGGCGTACCGCGTTCCGACAGGAACAAGGCCGAGGGGTTGGTGACCTGCGCGAGCCCTTTGCCCGTCATCTCGAACACGCCAATTTCGTCGGCGGGACCAAAGCGGTTCTTGACCGCCCGCAAAATACGAAACTGATGGCCGCGCTCGCCCTCGAAATACAGAACCGTATCGACCATGTGTTCGACAACACGGGGGCCCGCAATCTGGCCATCCTTGGTCACGTGTCCGACCATGATGATCGACACGCCGTGCCGTTTCGCAAAGGCGGTCAACTCATGAGCAGCCGCCCGGACTTGCGACACGGACCCCGGCGCGCTGTCGACATTGTCGGCCCACATGGTCTGGATCGAGTCGATGATCGCCAGACCGGGTTTTTCGGCTTCAAGCGTGGTGAGAATGTCGCGTAGGTTGGTTTCGGCTGCAAGTTGCACCGGCGCGTTCTCCAGCCCAAGGCGGCGCGCCCGCATGCGAACCTGAGCACTGGCTTCTTCGCCCGAGATATAGATCGTCTTGACGCCGGCACGGGCAAATCGGGCAGCAGCTTGCAGCAACAGGGTGGATTTACCGATGCCGGGGTCGCCGCCCACCAACAGGGCAGATGCAGGAACAAGCCCGCCACCAAGCACTCGGTCCAGCTCTTCCACTCCGCAGAGCGTGCGGGGCGGCGGGGTTTCCTCGGTCGACAGGTCGGTGAGCGTCATCGACCGCCCGCGTTTCGAGCCCAGTGATTTCTTGGCTGGGCCTGCCGACAGCGGTACGTCCTGTATGATCGAGTTCCACTCGCCGCACCCGTCGCAGCGGCCCGACCAGCGGGAATGGGATGCGCCGCAGGCGGAGCAGGAGAAGGTTGGTTTTGCCATGACGTCTTGGTGCCCGAGGACGGGCGGTTCTTCAAGCCCTTGCAGGGCTTTCCTCGTCGTCAGCGCCCTATGTCTGGGCGATGGTTTTGCATTGGCGTTCGGTGAGAATGCCCAAAGCGATGGAGGCAAGGATGCAGGCGGTGAACAGGTAAAGACCCCATGCGGTCTCAACAGTGGCGTAAGAAATGCCTTTGGCCAGCGTGATGTATAGCGCGATCAGGAAGATATCCGCCATCGCCAGCTTGCCAAGGATGTTGAGCGCAGGCTGCACCCGGGCATCCAGCAGGTTCCATTGGATCAGGGCGGTGCCGATGGTTTTGATGTAGGGCGCGAAAAGGGCGAAGATGGTGACGATCAGCGCGAGGAAAACGTCAGATTTCCACAGGGACTGGAGGCCGGTGATGACGCTGATTTCGCTGAGACCAAAGATCGGCAGAAACCCTGCGCGCATCAGCGGGGCGAACCACGCGATGGGGTAGAGGATCAGGAGCGAGAGGGTGGCGAGGCGGAGGGGCAAATCTACATGCCAATTACAAACAGAAGAAGTGTGAACGCGAGGCTGCCGCAGTCATACTCAAGCATACTGCCGGTCCAGCGCTTTTGGAAGTTATGTCTGGTTTTGATAGCCAACACAAAAAACGAGATTCCGACGACTATATTCGCAACGGGATTCTGTAGCTTATTCATCAGATACCACAGCAAGAAAATCGTGGCGGCCAGGAATGCCCAGGTAAGAACACTTATTAGTAGAGAACCGTCCTTTGTCGCCTCGGCATGACGAGCTTCGGCGCCCCAGCCAAACTTCTGTCGTCTGAACGAAGCGACCGCGTCCGAGTACCTCTCGCGTGTGCCGGATGATGACATGAGACCGGGAAGGACACCGGAAGAAGCAAATCCAACTCCAGCACGATAATAGATGCCAAGTTCTTTGACAGGTAAAGACAATTCAGCGATTGAGACGACGCCGGTCACCGCACCGCCTCAATCGGCCCCTCAGCGCTCCCGCTGATAAACTGCTCCACATAGGGATCACCCGAGGCATCCATCTGGCTGACCGGGCCGGTCCACTGAATGACGCCTCCGTGCAGCATCGCCACGTTGTCGGCAATTGCGCGGACGGAACTCATGTCGTGGGTGATGGTCATCGCGGTGGCGCCCATCTCTGTCACGATTTCGCGGATCAGGTCGTTGATGACGCCGGACATAATCGGGTCGAGACCCGTGGTGGGTTCATCAAAAAAGATGATCTCGGGCTCGGCGGCGATGGCGCGGGCAAGGCCCACGCGTTTTTGCATGCCACCTGACAGTTCTGCCGGAAAGCGGTCCGCCACGTCCGATTTCAGGCCCACGCGGCGCAGTTTTTCGATTGCGATCTCGCGCGCTTCTTCGGTGGGGCGTTTCAGGGATCCACGCAGCAGGCGGAAGGCGACGTTCTGCCAGACGGTCAGCGAGTCGAACAGCGCACCGCCCTGAAACAGCATGCCAAACCGCGCCAGAAACGCGTCGCGGTCGCCTTTGGACGCGTCTTTGCCGTCGACATAGATCATGCCGTTGTCGGGTTTGATCAGACCCAGGATACATTTCAGGGCAACAGATTTCCCGGTGCCCGAGCCGCCGATGATGACCATCGAGGTTCCTTTGGGAATCTCAAGATTCATTCCACGCAATACGTGGTTGTCACCAAAGGCTTTTTCTACGTTCTCCATCCGGATCATAGTGAGAAAAACACCCCTGTGAGAACAAAGTTTGCGGCGAGGATCAACACGGCTGCGGCCTCGACCGACCCTTTGGTTGCGCGACCGACACCCTGTGCGCCGCGGCCCGAGTTCATGCCGTAATAGCAACCCATGATAGCCGCGATCACGCCAAAGGCCGCGCCTTTGACCAGAGACGATACAATGTCGCGCATCTCAAGGAAATCGACGGTGTTTTTCAGATACGCCGCCGGGTTGAAGCCCAGGTTCTGCGTGGCGACAGTGTACCCGCCCGCAATCCCGATAACGTCACCTACGGCGACCAGCGCAGGCACGGTGATCAGCGCGGCCAGCACACGCGGAGAAGTAAGGTATTTCATCGGATGAGTGGAGAGCGTGACCAGAGCGTCAATCTGTTCGGTCACTTTCATCGTGGCGATCTCGGCCGCGATGGACGAGGTCACGCGCGCGGCGATCATCAGGCCGACCAGCACCGGGCCAAGTTCTCGCACCATGCCGATGGCGACAATCTGGGGCACGACGGCTTCGGCGTTGAACCGCGCACCGCCCGCATAGATTTGCAAGGCCAGCGCGCCGCCGGTGAAAATGGCGGTCAGGCCGACGACGGGCAGGGACAACCAGCCGATATTCAGCAGGGCCATCCCGAATTCACGCGGATAGAAAGGCGGGCGCAAGATGTGCGACACTGCATCAAGCGCGAACAGGGCCACCCGGCCAAAGGCCGCAAGCAGGCCCAGCACGGTGCGGCCCAGCCCCCCCAGCGCGCTGATTGGGTTCATTCGACGTAGCCCCGCGAATAGCGATTGCCCATTGATGTCAGGATTTCATAGCCGATCGTACCAGCGGCCTCGGCCAGATCATCAACGGTTTGATGACCGTTGAGAATGCGCAGACGCTCCGGGTCTTTCGGCAGGTCTGTGACGTCCACGGTGATCAGGTCCATCGAGATACGTCCAACAACCGGGCAGGGTTGGTCGCCCGCAAATGTGTCGATGCCGCCGCCAATGGCGCGATGCAGGCCATCTGCATAGCCGGCAGCAACAGTGGCGATCCGGGATGGCCGTCGCGCCACCCAGGTGTTTCCGTAACCCACGGTCTCACCCACGGCCAACCTGCGCACCTGAATGACGGGAAGGTCAACGGTTACGACCGGTTTTGCACCGGCAAAGGGCATGCCACCGTAAAGGCCGATGCCTGGGCGACAGAAATCGAAATGAAACTCAGGCCCCAAAAGCATCCCGCCCGTCGCTGCCAGAGAGCGCGGCGCGGCGACCCCATCAGTCATCTCGCGGAAGGTTTTCAGTTGTTGCTGGTTCATCGGATGGTCCGGCTCGTCCGAGCAGGCCAGATGGGACATGATGAGCGCCGGGTTCAAGGCTTCGGCTTTGGAGCGCAACTCTGCCCAGTCGGCAGGTTCAAGACCAAGCCGGTTCATGCCGCTGTCCAGTTGGATACCAAATGGGTGGTCGGGCAGGGCTTCTGTGTGGCGTTGAAACTGTTCCGGCGAGTTGATCAGCGGTATCAGGTCGTTGCCGCGCAGCAGATCGGCATCGCCCTCCATATGTCCAGAAAAAACGAAAATCATCGGGCCGGGGCCAACTGCCTCGCGAACGGTTGTGCCTTCTTCTGCGGCAGCTACGAAAAACTTGCGAACGCCTTCTTCTGCCAACGTGTCGCTGACAGGTCCTGAGCCCAGCCCATAGGCATCCGCCTTGACAACGGCACCGGTTTCGACCCCGGTTTTCGCGTCGAGTGCCCGCCAGTTTCTGGCGAGTGCCTGAAGATTGATCGTCAAACGTGCAGTACTCATGGGACTGTTCATGACATTGCGCCGTCCAAGGTCAAGAGGGAAAGGGCTTTTTCCGCGACAGATTGCACCCATCAAACGACAGATACGGCGGAAAACACCCAAAAAAGCAGGCATTTTGGCGACTTACTGCTGTGTTAAGCGGTTTTCAGGATTGTCTTCACATAGGTGTTAAAGTGATCTTGTGAACAAGATCGTCCCATCGCGGCAATAAACGGTGCTGCGGCATATGCCGAGGAAATCATGGATTTTTATACCGATCAAACGCCAGACCAGTCCGAAACAGCCCGGTTTTTCGCAGAAGTTTTTTCGGCGTCGGAAAGCCCGGACGAGGGGGCTGTTATCGAAGCTTTCGTGCAAGAGTTGATCGATACCACCCCACCACAGGATCTGATGGTGTGCACCGCGCGACGCGATCAGGTGTTGCTCGGCTGTGCCATCTTTTCCCGAATGCTGTTTCCACAGGATGCGCGCCGGGTTTTTATCCTGTCGCCAATGGCTGTCAGAACAGACAAGCAAAAAGCCGGGATTGGACAGGCTTTGATCGCGTTTGGTCTGGATTGCCTGCGGACAACAGGCGTGAACGTGGCGCTCACCTACGGTGATCCCGCTTACTATCGAAAAACAGGTTTTGAACAGATTTCTGAGGCCACTGCACAACCGCCGCTGAAGCTGAGCCATCCGCATGGCTGGCTGGGGCAGTCGCTGGATGGTCAGGCGCTTGCGCCACTTAGCGGCCCGTCGCTATGCGTGTCTGCGTTGAACAATCCGACGCTTTGGTGAGTGCGGAGTTCAATCTGTCAGAAAACAGGCGGGCGGACCCATTCTCGGTTCGAGCGCTAGATCCTGAATGGCGCGAAAGGTTCAGAGAACCTTTTTTGCTTTGCCAGCAATCAAATGAAGGTCAGGAAAACCCAGGCAAGGCTGTCCTTTCGCGATCAATAACCTTCGATTTCACCACCCTGCTGCCAGGGTTTGACAAGATTGCCGAACCGGGTGAATTGCGCCTCGAATGACAACTCGACCGTGCCGATTGGACCGTGGCGCTGTTTGCCAACGATAATCTCGGCCTTGCCATGAAGCCGTTCCATGGCCTGCTTCCATTCTTCCATCTTCTCAAGCTCGTGATCGCCGGGTTTTTCACGTTCCTTGTAGTATTCTTCGCGGAACACGAACATCACGACATCGGCGTCCTGTTCGATCGAGCCTGATTCACGCAGGTCAGACAGCTGTGGACGTTTGTCGTCGCGGTTTTCGACCTGACGGGAAAGCTGCGACAGGGCAATCACCGGAATGTTCAGTTCTTTGGCGATTGCTTTCATGCCCATCGAAATCTCGGCAATCTCGTTAACCCGATTGTCGGACATGCCGCGACACAGTTGCAGATAGTCGATCACCAGCAGGTCCAGCCCATGCGTGCGTTTCAACCGGCGCGCGCGGGCGGCAAGCTGAGAAATCGGAAGGGCGGGCGTGTCGTCGATAAAAAGCGGGCAGGCTTCAAGTTCTTTGGCCGCATCCACGAAACGGCGGAATTCGGCCTCGGTCATGTCGCCCTGACGGATTTTGTGGCTGGAGATTTCGGACGCCTCAGCCAGAACGCGCCCGGCCAGCTGTTCGGCGCTCATCTCAAGTGAGAAAAAGCCGACGACCCCGCCGTCAATCGCGCCTTCGGAACCATCCGGTTTCAGACCGCGTTTGTACGCTTTAGCCACGTTGAAGGCCACGTTGGTCGCCAGCGAGGTTTTCCCCATCGACGGACGACCCGCGAGAATGATCAGGTCCGAGGGGTGAAGACCACCCAGTTGTTTGTCGAGATCGACCAGACCGGTCGAGATTCCAGCCATGCCGCCACCGCGCTGGTAGGCTTCGTTGGTAACATTGACGGCTTCTGTGACCGCCTTGAGGAAGGACTGGAACCCCTGTTCGGTCTGGCCCTGCTCGGAAAGCTGATAAAGCTGTTGCTCGGCCTCGACGATTTGTTCTTTTGGTTCGCTGGCTACATCAACCCGCGCGGCCTTGTCGGAGATGTCGCGGCCCAAGCGGATCAACTCGCGCCGGATGGCGAGGTCATAGATCATCTGGGCGTAATCATGTACCGCAAAGGCGCTGATCGAAGCGCCGGCCAGTTTGACAAGATAGGCGGGCCCGCCCAATTCCTTCAGGCCCTCATCCTCAGCCATGAAGGATTTCAACGTCACAGGCGAGGCCAGCGTGTTCTTTGCAATGCGTGCAGCGGCGACCTCATAAATGCGGGCATGAACCGGGTCATAGAAATGCTCGGACCCAATGATCGAAGCGACCCGGTCGTAAAGGTCGTTGTTCGTCAGAATGGCACCCAGAAGCTGCTGTTCAGCCTCAATGGAATGCGGCATGGTTTCAGCGTTCTGGATCTTTGCCGCTGCCTGCTCGATACTGCTGATCTCGTTCATTGCTGTTCTCTTGCCCCTTGGACAGAGGCCATAACGCAGCGCCCTGAGTCGGCGCAAATTGTATGTTTTCTGGGGATAGCCTGTGCATATCTTCCCGCCCCATCATATTGCAGGATGGGGCAGGGTCTCGTCAACATGTTGTGGATGGAGCGTTGGGCTTACTCGTAATGTTTCTGAATGAGAAACGGTTTGCGCAACGTCAGTCTTTGTTCGCGTCCTGCCAGCCACGCGGGTCGTTCAAAAACGCCTCGACCCCGTCAAGTGTTTCCTGATCAAAGGCTTTTTGCGCCTTAGCCTCGGCCAGAACATCCCACCACGTGCAAAGGTGATGCAGCTTCACACCATGGTCGCTCAGCGTCTTCTCGGTTTCGGGGAAGATACCGTAGTAAAAGATCACAGCCGTATGCCCGCAGGTGGCACCGGTCTCGCGGATTGCATCGACGAAGGACAGTTTCGAACCACCATCGGTGGTCAGGTCCTCGACCAGCAACACGCGTTCGCCTTCGCTCATTGCGCCTTCAATACGCGCGTTGCGCCCATAACCTTTGGGCTTCTTGCGCACATAGGTCATCGGCAGCGCCATACGTTCGGCCACCATCGCGGCAAAGGGGATGCCCGCAGTTTCGCCGCCCGCTATGTTGTCAAAGGCTTCAAAACCCGCGTCCCGCATTACCGTGACGGTCAGAAAATCCATCAGCGTGGAACGAATGCGCGGGTAGGAGATCAGCTTGCGGCAATCGATATAGGTCGGGCTGGGAAGGCCACTCGCCAGCGTGAACGGCTCGCGCGCGTTGAAGTGGACAGCCTTGATCTCCAGCAGCATCCGGGCCGTCAGGCGAGCGATTTCAGTGCTATCGGGAAAAGAACTGGGGATCATGGCAGGACCTCGGCGATGAAATGATGTTTCGGGCTGATAGCCCGACCCTTGGCCCGGAGTCGAGAGCTGTTGGAACAAAAGAAAAGCGGACCCCCCTAAGGTCCGCTGTTTCCCGGGCATTCAGCTATGCGAACACCATTGTCGCTGCGTTACCCTTGCCCGAACATGTTGACCCACCGGATCAGCATTGGCGCCAGACAAATCAGCAATAGGACAGGCATCATGCATATGGCCATCACGGCAGACATCTGCACAGGCAGACGGTTTGCCTTCTCCTGGGCGCGAAGCTCTCGGTCAAGCCGCATGTCAGTGGCGAACCGGCGTAATGACGCGGATATGCTGGTTCCGTACTGGTTGGATTGCAAAAAGGCGTTCGCGAACGAATTCATCTCGTCGATACCGACCCGGTTCGCCATATCCAGAAAGGCGGCCTGACGTTCTTTGCCTGCCTGCAACTCCAGTTGAAGAACCGAAAACTCCTGCGAGATTTCCGGAGCTGCTTTGGCCAATTCATGCGAGACCCGGATCATCGCCGCGTCAAAGCCCAGCCCGGCCTCGATAGCGACTTGCAACAGGTCGAGCGCGTTTGGCAGGCTGTGTTCGATGGCCCGGCGGCGTTTCTTTATTCGACGTCGCAACCACAGTGCCGGGCCATAAAAGCCCATGACCATCAGTGCCGTCACGACCTGCATTGTGTTAACCCACGTAACACCCTGCAAAAGGTCGGCGATCCCTAACTGAACTTGCGTTTCGATTGGCAAAGCCATGGTTGCTACGAACGCGGCAGGCAACACAAACCCCAGGACGACCCGAAAGGTATAATATGTGCGAATGGCGTGCTTCTGCCGAATTCCGGCTTGTTTCAAAAGCTTGCCGATCTTGGAGCGTTCGCGTTTTGACGACGGGACAAAGGCCTTCAGCAACCCGTGCGGGTCGCTGTTGTCACCCTGGATAAGGTCAAAATCCTGCCCATGCCCTTGTGATACCGTCCCAACGCGCATGCGGCGTGCTGCCGTGTTTTCACTGGCCGTAAATCCGGAAAGGCCCATGACGACAAAAAAAACACTAAGGGCGATTCCGACCAACAGGATCAACTGCGGTGTGACGCGCGGATCGTTTAGAATGTCCTGAAGAATATCCATATCCCAATTCCCTTTAGAATCTGAATTTAACCAGTCGCTTCAGGATGAAACCCTGGGCAACTGTCAGGCCAATGATCACCTGGGCGAAATACGGAAACAGCGGATCGCTGCGTACGTCGCCGTAAAATGTTGGCGAGGAGACCTCGATCGAAAGATAAATGATGACCGGCAAAATTGTGAGGATAAGGCTGCTCAGGCGACCTTCGGCAGAGATTGCCTTGATCTTCTTTTGCATCGTGTGCCGGTCCCGGATGGTCTGGGACAGAATGCTTAGAACGCGAGACAGGTTGCCGCCGGTTCCATGCTGAATGCCGATACTTACGGCAAGGTATTTTGCATCCTCTGTTCCGACCCGTTGCGCAAAGTCGTGAAAGGCGGTCGCGACGTCATCACCATAGTTGATCTGGTCTTTGATGATGCCAAACTCTGACCCGATCGGATCCGGCAGATCCGAGGCAACGTTTCCAACCGTCACCGCGACGGGGTGGCCCACTTTCAGCCCCCGGGCCATCAGGTCTAACGCGTCAGGCAGTTGTTTCGTCAGTTTCTTCGCGCGGGCGTCTTTCACGGCGACCAGCAGGATGATCGGGCTGATGAGGCCGAAAACTGCGCTCAGAATTACCGCCATTTCCAGGGCAAGGAACCGGGAGGCCCCGAAAAAGATCATCAAAACCAGAAGGGAGACGGCGAGAACCACCCAAATCGGGTTGACCGCCAAACCAGCTTGCACAAGCAGACGGCGAAACCGCGTAATCAGCCCGGCTTTTTCACCAGCAGCCAGCATCGCCGGATCGCGGAGCAGCTGCAACACCTGATCCGTCGAAGCCCCGTTCTGGATCAGTTTCATACGGCGGTTTCTGGCCTCGCCATGCGTTTCCTTGCGCGCCAGAAGCTGGTGAACGCCTTCGTAGGCGAGCAGAATTCCCAGAAAAATCGAAATATAGATCAGGATGTTCAGTGTATTGGGCTGAAAGTCAATCATGATGCCGTTGCCCCGTGAATAAACATGTTGGTGTCCACATCAACACCAGCCGCTACCAGCTGGTCGAAGCATTTTGGCCGTATTCCGGTTGGCAGGAATTCTCCCAGAACGTCGCCATTCTCAGACTTGCCACAGCGTTTGAAGACAAAGATGTCCTGCATCGTGATCGTGTCGTCTTCCATGCCCGTGATTTCGGAAATACTGACGACCCTGCGTGTCCCGTCGCTCAGACGGCTGAGTTGCAGGACGATCTGAATGGCCGAGGCGATTTGAGACCGGATGGTTCTGACGGGCAAATCCGCCCCCAGCATCGTCACCATCTGTTCGACCCGGCTGAGTGCATCGCGGGCCGAGTTCGCATGTACGGTCGTCATGGAGCCGTCATGTCCTGTATTCATGGCCTGAAGCATGTCAAAGCATTCGGCACCACGGACTTCGCCGACAATAATTCGGTCAGGCCGCATCCTGAGTGCGTTGCGCACCAGATCCCGCTGCGTAATCACCCCTTGACCTTCCGAGTTGGGGGGACGGGTTTCCAAGCGAACGACATGGCTTTGCTGTAACTGAAGTTCGGCCGCATCTTCGATTGTCACGATACGCTGCTTGCCGTCGATAAAGGATGAAACGGCGTTCAGCATTGTTGTCTTGCCGGAACCGGTACCGCCCGAAATCAGAATGTTCAGCCTGGCTTCGACCAGTGCCGCCAGTAGCTTGGCTGCCTGTTCGTTCATGCTGTCCCGTTGGACCAGCTTGTCGATGGTCAGGGGATTGCGCGAGAATTTGCGGATCGACAACGCCGGTCCATCAACTGAACACGGGCGAATAATCGCGTTGACCCGGCTTCCGTCCTCCAGACGCGCATCGACCCATGGCTGGGATTCATCGATACGACGGCCGACCCGGCTGACGATTTTGTCAATGATCCGAAGCAGATGGCGTTCGTCGCGAAAGCGCACGGACGATTGCTCGAGCAGGCCAAAGCGTTCCACGTAGACCTGATCATAAGAGTTGACGAGAATGTCGTTGATGGTCGGGTCTTCCAGAAGAGGTTCCAGAGGGCCCAGACCCATCACTTCGTGAATGAGTTCATCAACAAGGGCTGTAAATGCCTCGGACCGTAAATGAAGGCGTTCGGCCTCGATCAGCCCGGTAACCAGTGCAGCGATCTGACGTTTCAGTTCGGATCGTTCGACCTTGTCGATCACGGACAGGTTCAGACGGTCGAGAAGCTCGCTGTGCAGGCGACTTTTAAGCTCCAGATGCGCTTGCAGGTCAACGTCCACCGGTTCTGGTGTTGCCTTGGATTTTGGTACCTCGATTGGCCGTTCCAGAACCAACACATTCGACTTGGACGCGGCCCGGCGTGATTTGTACTCGTTAAACACGGCGATCTCCCATTATACAGTTTTTTGTGCGGCTGGCCGGGTGCCTTCGGACATGGACGCAGCCAGTTTCGTCAGGGCCTTGCCAAGGTCCGAATGCGGCTTCATGTCTACAATCGGTCGTCCCAGATCGACCGCGTTTCGCGCAATCGTGGGATTGTCCGGCAGCCAGTGCTTCAGTTTCGTTTCCAGCACCTTTTCAGCCTCGCGAACATGTGCAGGTTTGATCAACGTCTTCCGCTCGCGGTTCACGACAACCTCGACCGGCAGGGCCATGTTCGCCTCGCGATAGAAATCGATCAGGCGCCGGGTCTGGCGAACGCATGGAACCGTGGTGTCAGTTACCAGCGCCAGTTGGTTCGCGCGTTTGAAAATGGGTTCGACCCATTCCACAACGGCACAGGGCAGGTCGATGACAACATAATCGTACCGGCGCTGAAGCAGGTCGAGCATCCCTTCGATCAAGCCCGGTCGTATGGACTGAAGCGGAACCAACGGCGCGGGCGCGCACAACACATCAATACCGAGCGCGTGGTTCTGAAGGATCGACGTCAGGAAATGATCATCCGGCTCTTCCTGATTTTCGATGAGTTGGAGGCATCCCCCGTTATCTTCAAGATCGAGAAACACGTTCGCGTTTCCGAATTGCAGATCAAAATCCAGAAGCGCGACGCGGTTTTTCACCTTTTTCCTCAGGAAGGATCCATTCCCGCCCACCAGCGAGCAGGCAAGGTTTACCGCGACCGTTGACGCTCCGATCCCACCGCGGGATTTTGCAACCGGAATGACGGTGCCAAGGGCAGAGGGACCATTTTGAATGAATCCCTGCGGAAGTGATCGGGAGGAGATTTTTTCTGCTACCGCAGCTTTCAGCCCATCCTCATCAATGGACAGGGGCAGAACTTCGTCGATGCCGATTTTCCGCAACTCGCGGGCGACCGAGATCGAAACGTCATTCTGCGTCAGCGCGACAAATAAGGTGTCATCTTGCCGATGGGTCAGGAGGTCTTTGACGGCCAGAACCTCGCCCGCGTCGCAGGGGTCGATTTCGAAAATAACCAGGTCATGCTTGAATGCCAGATTGCGCGCCGTACCGTTCAACGCTTTGAACGAACCCGCATTCTCGGAGATTTCGTTGTTTTGACCGGCGGGAAAGGCATTGGCGACCACCTGAGCGACGGTTTCGCTTTCAGATACAAGCATGACGGAATGTGAATTGAGACTAGAAACGTTCTTAACCATTAACCTGACTCTCCTGATGCTAGGTCTTCGGCAGGCAGCGAAACGCTGAAATTGGAAAACCCGGCTGTTGAAGGAATTGTGCTGCTGGTCGCGCCTGCGGCGTTTGCAAGCGCGGCCAGCGGCGACACGAACTGAAAATCATTCAGGTTCAGCTCAACCGTGACCATGGGTGTGTAAGGGCCACCCAGGAAGCCCAGATTAGAATTGAAATCATAGGAAAACTGCAAGGCGTCAATCGTCGTGCCGGGGGGCAGCAACGGGTTGATGCGCCCCCAGATTTCAGATGCTGTGGTGTTGGCGGCGTCACCCACACAAGGTGGCGTTACCGGGTCGGCACATACGCCAGCCGACGCACTGCATGGGGTGCCAAAGCGAGGGGACAACGCGGATGTTCCCCGCGTGTGGGTTTGTGGCACACCCGGACACGCCGCAGGGCGCACCACAGCGATGCGCGCCGCCAGCTGTGCCGCCTTCTGCGCGTTCACTCCGCTGTATGATAGCCGACCAAAGTCCAGCAATGCCAGGAACAGGAAGGAAAACAGGGACACCACCACGGCAAATTCAACAAGAACCCCACCATTTTGGTCGCGCAGCACCTTGTCCGCGACCTGGCGCCAGGTGGCGCGATTATTCCGCAACCATGTCATTGGCCAAATATCCGCGATGTGTCAGCGACGTCGGTGGTTATCGATGACGCACCGCTGCCGAAAAGCTTCAGAATGCCCCCTAGCGGAAACTGAACGGTGATATTGGCGCTTACCTGACCGACAGGCGCCGGGTTCATACGATACGTACCGGACACGCAGGTCAGGCTGGGCGTTACCGAGTTGACCGTTATGCTGGGCGGAAACAGGCTGTTGCCGTGAATGTCACGCTCGACAATCCCTTTCAGAGTTGTGCTGAGCCCCGCGACTGTTCCGCCAGACGAACAGATATCCGAGGGCGTGACGCGCGACATGTATCGGCTGGCATCCCGGACCCCGGCAATGACCGACTGGTACGACCACATAAGGCGTGCGGATTCCAGGGTTACTGCCAACAGCAGCAGCATAATCGGCATGACAAGGCCAAACTCGACAAGGATCGCACCATCTTCGTTTTTGGCGAAGCGTTTGAAAGGGGATCTGAGGCGAATACACATGAACACTCTGCCCCTATCGATACAACTGTACGACGTCGCGAAAGATGCCGCCGAACCCGTTGCCGCCGCTGCCAACACCGGTCACATCGGGGAAACCGACGACCTCTCCGTGGATGTCGAAACTGGGGGGCGAGCCGCCGTCATCACCCACCGGTTCAGTCAGGAACACGGCAACAAATTTTGTGACTGGAACTCCGGTAGTCGAACCGGAAACCGGGTTTTGCGCGCAATCAACACCAGCAGCCGTAACAACGCGCCGCGCCGGGTCTTCGGACATCTGGCTGGAACACATCGGGCGTCCGGTTTCAGCAAGCGAAGGGTCCAGAATGGAGTTTGCGTTCGGCGGCGCGTGAGGGTTTGTATTTCCGTAGGCTATTTCCCTCAAATACATTCCGTACCGCGTCCCGGCGAAAACGGTATCCGACCCGGACAGCGCGGGCAGATGCGAGTCGCTGCCTATGCCGTCGGCAATCCCATCTGCCAGATCGTGGTTTCGATTAAGGTATCCGGTTCGATCCCAGTTGCCGTCGCCGAAACGGTTGTTTCCGCCGCATGTGCCCGCAGTCATGCACAGGTCGCGCCCCAGACCAGTTGTATCAGGGGTCGTCTGTTCATTTCCCTGAATGCAAGCGCCGCCACCGTTGCTTTCAATCCCCTTGATCACATTTGGTGCGGGCGCGAAATCGATGTTGTTTTTCTCACCGTTGAGAACCGAGCGGTAGATGTCAAAGCGGACGTTGAATGCAGCATTGGTAATGCCGTTTTTCTGGCCGGGTTCGGTGTTCAGACCATTGGTCAGAACACATTGGGTGATCTGGCTTTGCGCCGCGATCAGACAGGCCAGTTTATTGCCCCCTTCGTCGGCACACACACCCGAGCTGTCTTGGAAATTCGCCAGATCAATAAAGCCGAAGTTACCCGGTCCCCAGGCCGTTCCGTTGCCGCCGCTGCGCAACAGGATCTGGTCGCCCACAGTCAAAGTGGATTCCCAATTCGGGGGCAGGCAGAACATCAGGGGTGAGATATCGCACGCCGCTTTCGAGTATCCGGCCACTGCCTCGGCTGAAACGCTGGCAGCAGAAAACCCAGCCCCACCAAGCATTTTGTCCAGCGCCGAAGCCAGGCTCATCGTCAGGGATTTGGGTGTCAACACGACTTGCGCGAACCTGGCCTTCCGTGGATCAGTTGTAATATCTGCGCCAAGCGGGGTCAGATCCGATGCCGGAAGCGCCGAGTGAAACAAGAGGGTATAATCCGACGATCCTGAAAGCGTGGTTGCCCCGTTCGCGAAGGTCTGGCTGTCGCTGACAAGATTTGCTGCTGCATTTGTGGCGCGTGTAATCGCGTCTGGTTGGCCGTCCAACTCTCCCGCTGCGGCCAAAGCCACGTTGTCGGCAAATGACTGCAGCTCTGCATGTGTCGAATTCAACCGGCCAACGTCCAGCGTGATCGCAAAGAACCCGAGGAATGCGACCAAAGCTGTGCCCCACAGGATCGCGACGGTGCCGTTCTCCTCTTGGGCGAATGCGGATATGATTGCATGTGCTCGCATGGCTGAACTTATTGACCAGGTGTCTGACTGACTGTGATTGGGCGAATGCGGGGTTTGACGCGCGGCATCGCGGACGCCGGCGCAAGGTGCGCATCTTTTGGGGTATCAGGTTGCAATTTGGCGGCGGGCGCGGCTTCTGTTTCCTGTTCCGCTTCTTCCTGTTGCCGCTGGATGGTCACAACCTCGGTCTCGGTTCCCCGGCGCAGCTTTACAGTGGGTTGAATATCAACCTTTTCTGCAGGTCCTTCCTCCTGCAGCAGATCGCGCAGGCGAACCATCTCCATGGGCTCATCCTCGACGCTGTCCAGGGTGCGCAGTGTAAGGCTCAGGGTTCCGGCCTTTTGAGCCAGGGCCAGACGTTGACCTTGCTGCGGGGTCACTTCCACTGTGATCGTGCGGGCGACCTCAGGCTGATCGCTTAATTCTTCCGACTGCTGGTCTACGCCAATGACGCGAATATTCTGCAAGATGGTGACCGCGCGCAGGTCCTGCTTGGCACCTTGGGTCAAGACGATATCAACGTGATCGCCCGGGGTAACAAAACCGCCCACGGCCGTTACAGCATCGACCTCGATTGCCATGGCGCGTGTGTTTTCCCCCAACTTTTGAACTAGGGTGACTTTTTCACCAAAGTTCGAAACCTTGGAAAGAAGCATTACTTCGCCGGGATAGAACCGGCCCTTGGCGCGCCGCAGCTGACGGCGATTGTTTGGAACAAGTACATCAATATCCGTGAAAACTCCGGCCGGGAGCGCCTCGCGCGGCCAGGGATGAATTGTGACGTCGTGCGCTTCGATCGTTTGACCAAAAGCGATTTCTGATCGGGCCACATAGATCTCAACCAGATCGGCATCTGGCGAGACACCGGCAGTGCTTGTCTTAAACTGAATGTGATCTTTCGCCAGGTAAACGGAACCGGACGCTATCGCAATTCCAAACAGTGTAGAAATGATTGGCCTGATACGCATCACTCTCTCCAACAATTACGTTCTGAAATATGGAACTTCGGTCGTCTTGCTTTCGCGAAATTCCTGGCGGTGAACTCTGCGCCGCAACAGTGGCACGGCGGCGCAGAGTTCAGTATTTTGGTAAGTGTGTTTGGGTCAGCAGGTCGCGCTACCCAGAGCAGCGCATGCACCAGTCACGTTTGTGTTGGTGGTGGTGCCCAGGTACGAGAATGCGCCAACTGCAATCGACGCCACGACCAAAAGAGCCAGGCCATATTCGACAATTGCTGCACCGCTTTCATTCTTAACAAACTTCTTCATGAATTTAGTCATTATTTCCCCCAAATAGGTTAGACGTTTTCAGCGCTCCATATTCTTGAGCGCAAGCCAGGCGAAAATGCATTAGCTCGGGAATCAGAATAGAATCGCAGGAGATGCGTGACCTCCTTCAAAGGTAACTGAAATACAATCAAAGATTGAAAGATTTTAAAGTAATAACTTCTATGGGAGATTACTTTTAACCCTGCATTAACAACCTATTAACATACGGCGAATCGCCTTTTTTCGAAACAATGAATTGAGTCGGGTCGCAATTGTGAGCAGGATGGTTGTTGATTTTTACTGAACGGTCAGGCAATCGCGGATTGGTCCCGTGCCGATTGTTGGTGATATGGTTCATAAAAACACATTAAAAACAGATAGATAAAGTTTTGTAGTAGTATTTGTTTGAAAACTTTCCGCGCAGACAAGCCAGATAATTCCGGTTGCTGTGGCTGCGTAAGGGGCACAAGTTAGTTGTTGTAATCCGAACCTGTTTGTTTGGTCGGTCTGTTTGGTTGAATGGTTAATTGTTATGAGTGTTAGTTTTTTAAAGAGCGCTCAGGCGAGGGAGAGTCTGGACTTTGTAGTGGAGTGGACTCAGGCCCTGTGCGGTAATGGCTCCTTGTCTCGATCCGTAAATTGTTTAATGCGCCTGGTAAATGCTGATGCGGTTCTAATAGTCAGAACGCAGAAAAAAGGTTGGAAGGCAAAGCACATTGCGCGCTGTTGTGTTCAGCTGGGAAAAATCTGGCCTTCACAGCCGCAAACGCAGGCCGAACTGGTTATTGGGGAGTGTATATCAACTGCAAGAGCGGGTTCAGTCTGGAAACTATCAGACCTGGTGTTTTCCGACGCATCACCAATGTCCCATTATCGGCCTCAAAAGCCTGAAGGGCTGGTGGAGGTTATCCTGATTCCGCTGGACGTAGCCGGGGCGCAGGTCGATTACATCGAGCTTCATTACAGTATTCGCCCGCAGACCTTTGAACTTGATCTGATAAGTGCGCTGGCTCCAACACTTTCATCTGGCTGGAGTAAACGCTTACCCGGAACGGTTGCTGCCAATTCCGAAGTTCTTCGGGGTCACCGGTCCAGATACGACAGCAACAATCGCTTCGTTCCAATCCTTGATCCAAATAACCCAGCCGAACTCAGCAGATGCGAGTTTCGGGTATGTGCGATGATGAAAGAGGGAATGACAGTGAAGACAATCTCGGAGACTTTGTCCATTGGCCCGACGACGGTTCGTTCGCACTTAAGTTCCATATTTTCCAAGACAGGGGCAACGAGCCAGATCGAGCTTTTGCATCTGTTAAACCGAAGCGTTGATGCTGACAGGGGTTTTGCTCAGATTGCGGGTTAGCGAACCGAATGGATTGCTACCAGGACGGTCTGAAGACCTTTCCTTGATCTTTTTTGGATCTATCCGCCGTCATGGTCTCGCCTTTTGTCGTGCCACGCCGGTCGAATAACTGCTGAACTGTGTCGTAATTTCGTCGGCTGTTTTGTAAGTTTCTTTTTTTCGGCCGCAATTTTGCCCTCTATTGCGGTGTAGGGAATCTGACTCGTTCGCTTTGACGATCTGCCACTTTCGTGCGGGGAAACAACCCTACGGAGTAGGGGGAGTTCGCCTGATTTTTCTGTTCGTCCCACTTGATCGCAGATACAATAGAAGGAATTATTCTTTTTTGTTAACGGCTTAGTCTTTGTTCATGATTTCGCGACAACATTAACATAATGTGAACAATGTATTCTCTGAGTGTTCAACTGGTTCGGGGCA
Source organism: Ruegeria sp. YKSF131 (assembly GCF_059612645.1). NCBI lineage: Bacteria > Pseudomonadati > Pseudomonadota > Alphaproteobacteria > Rhodobacterales > Roseobacteraceae > Ruegeria > Ruegeria sp. YKSF131. Next base: position 44,162 of record NZ_JBXWQZ010000031.1, read on the forward strand.
TACTAATCGCACAGGCCGGGCAAACCACGTCCGGTTGAATGGAAGGGGAACAGCATGATCAAGACTGCTATTGAGGTTGCGCCGTATGCATGTGCGACAATGCAACCCCATAATCCCGTCATGAATGGCGAAGTTTCAAGCAATACAAATTCGAGCAGCAGTCGCTTCCCTCCTATCGAAAATGCACTGACAGAAATCGTAAATAACAAGCGACTTGAAGAGGCGAACCGGGACTTCTGAAGATCAGAACGTCCGATAGATTTCCAGATCAACATGATCAGGGAACGATAAAGCCCGCTCCGAATTGGAGCGGGCTATATTTTTTCTCAGTAACCTTTGCCAACTTGCGTAGGGCATGCGCGCAATACAACCTGGCGGTCAGGATCTTTACGAGAAAGTCGGGCCAGCCAAACGGCTGGTAATCACTTAGCTGGCCCGGTCTTTTGCCCACTTCATAAGAATGAAGGCAAAAGCTGTTAGCTATCCAGTCCGAGCATTGCCTTTACAGCAGCCTCGACCTCGTCGGTGACGGGTTTGTTCGCAGCGTCTTCCAATGCCGCGCGCTCATCGAGTGACTGCTGCTCAACGGCGTCAGTCAGGTCTTCGACGTCTTGCACGGCTTCCTCATATTCCAAGGCTGCCTGTTTTTCGGCATTCAGGCTGTCAGCGGTATCTTTGGAAGCCTGCAGATCATCGTTTGCGTCCTGAAGAGCGTCCTCGATATCAGGATCGGTGCCTCCCGCGTCTGCCAGCTGCTGTTCGAGATCATCGACGATGTCCTGCTTTTCCTGAACATCGGCCAGCGCTTCCTCAAGGTCGTCATTGATTTCGGCGCTGGAGCGATCCGGCGGGGTCATATCATCCAGAAGGTCTTGTTTTTCGGCAAGTTCAGCTCGGATGCTGTCGCCAGCCAGAACCGTATCGCGATAGGTTGCAATGCGACCGACGCGCGAATTCGGTGCAGCGTTCTGAAGGGCCTTCTCACTTGCGTTGGCTGCGTTCAGTGCACCCAGTTCTGAAGGGTGGACACCCAGTGCGGCAGCCAGTTTATTCCCCTTCTTATGGGAATCGGTCAGGTCCGTTTCCTCGACCTGAACCTTGGATTTTGTCGCGTGCGCGGCCGGTGCGGTCTTGGTCTGAGTTTTCTTGGACTTCTTACCGGTAAACAGCTCTTTCAAAGAGAACGATTTTCCCTTCGAGGATTTTGACTTCGAACCCTTTGCGCCAGAGGTTGTGCGCCCCGACTTACCGGCGGATTTTGAACCACCACTTTTGGTCGCCCCATTACCACCGCCGTTGCCTTTGCCATTTCCGGCGTTGTCGCTGTTTCCATTACCGCCGCCGTTTCCTTTACCGCCACCATTGCCTCCACCGTTGCCATTGCCGTCTTTGGCGTAGGCCACATCTGGAAGGGCAACTGCCGCCACGATAGCAGTGGAGCCCAACATTGCGATTGCGAGAGCGGAGGCCTTCAGCACGCCGGTCAAATTGGTTATCATAGCGATCCTCGTAGGTCGAACGCGAGTTTCATTTGGGCCGGCAGAGTATTTCGCGGTCAGCACACACGAAAAACCGCTAGCCGGAATCAATATCTGACAGGTGCTATCTAAACCGATCATCATTGAACCCACGCCAAACTGGTCGTTCATCGCCAGTTCATGTTGAAATCGGTAGATTGTTAAGGTGGTTGCGCAGTAAAGAGTGCCGAAGATGAAGAAGCTCTTGACCATCTTGTTTCTTGTTGCCGTTCTCCAGCCCGGAGAAGGCGATGCAGCCGTTCGTGAGCTGAAGCAGGCGGAGCTGCGCAAAGCGACAACCACTGGCAACGCTATCCGTCTTCAGGACGTCATCAAAGGCGTCGAGCAGGTCTTTGGCGGAACGCCCATTGATGCGCGTGCTTTTCAGGCCGACAAAGTTTACTACCGCGTGCTGGTCAAAAAACCGAACGGGAAGATTGTTAGTGTTATTGTAAACGCAAAAACCGGCGTCGTCGTTTCCAACAGGTCCACGATCGGCAAACAAATCACAGAAGCGGCGAAATCTGCGCCCGGAAACTCGGCCAATGCGAAATCTCAAGGCAAGTCTTCTGCCAACGCAAACGGGGGTCAAAGCGGCAACCGTGGGAACAGCGGTGGCGGTCACGGCAATTCTGGCGGCAATGGTGGAGGCAATTCCGGAGGTAACGGTGGCGGCAATTCCGGAGGCAACGGTGGTGGCAACTCTGGTGGAAATGGCGGCGGCAATTCTGGCGGAAACGGTGGTGGTAAAAAGTAATGGTTAAACTGCCATACGCACGCCTATAATTCCTAAGTATGAGAGTCTTACTGGCAGAAGACGAACCGCACCTTTGCGAGCAGATCAAGAAACTGTTGAACGCTGAAGGTCGGGTCGTAGACATTGTGAACAGCGGCCTGGAAGCTTTGCATCTGGGCGCAACAGAACCTTATGACATGATCATCCTCGATATTGGATTGCCGGAACGTGATGGCATTTCAGTTCTACGGGAATGGCGCAGTGCGGGTATCAAGACACCTGTGCTGATCCTCACGGCCCGCGATGGCTGGAGCGAAAGGGTCGACGGGTTGGACGCAGGCGCGGACGACTACATGACCAAGCCGTTCCATATGCCCGAACTGGCAGCGCGGGTCCGTGCCATCCTGCGGCGGCAGAGCGGCCAGTTGAATCCCGTCGTTGAAATGGGAAATGTTGTGCTGGATACCCGCAACGGGCGTGTGACGGCGGATGGCGTGCCCATCGACCTGACCGCCCAGGAGCTGGCTGTTCTCACGTATCTGGCCCATAATATTGGGCGTATGATCTCAAGGACCGAACTGTCAGAGCATATCTACGAATACGATGGAGACAGGGACTCGAACACCATCGCCGTCTTCATAACCCGTCTGCGCAAAAAACTTGGCCCTGATCTGATCACAACGATTAGGGGCCGCGGATATATGATCGACTCTGCCTGATGTTATCCCTGCGTCAACGGGCTCTACTGGGGGGGATCACGTCGGGTGCCCTTTCAGTGGGTGTCGGTACGCTGGCCGTGTTCTCGTTCATTAATGCTCGCGTTTCAGACAGGTTTGATACCGCACTACTTGATCGTCACACGCAACTGGTCGTTGGGTTGAGCGTTACGACCCATGATCCGGATGCGCTGCGGGATCTGATGTTCGATCCAGCCTATGGCACACCGTATTCCGGCAGATACTGGCAAGTCAGCAACAGCGAAGGCGAGATCTTTACGTCGGCTTCCCTGTTCGACGAAGTCATTGCCGAACCCCCCGGTAACCCTGATGTAACGACGCTTTGGAACACGCCCGGTCCGGAAAGCGAAGCTTTACGAGGAGCCTTTCAGAAAATTACTTATGAGGATGGTACGGTCTGGGGGGTAAGCGTTGCCGAAAGTCAGGCCCAGCTTGTCGCGGAACGTCGCGCTGCACAACAAAACCTGCTTCCGGTTTTTGCGCTGGTCGGTCTGATCGGTGTCGTTGGATCGCTACTGCTGACGTCAATCATCCTGACGCCACTCAGAAAGCTGCGGTCGGATGTGGCGCACCGTTGGGAACGGGACGAAGACCTTAGACCAGGCGATTATCCAGAAGAGGTGTCTCCTCTGGTCGAGGATTTGAACCAGCTCTTGCGCCGAAATCGGGAAATCGTATCAGGATCACGTCGTCAGGCGGCAGATTTGGCTCATGCCCTGAAAACACCTACTGCGATCATGCGCAATGAACTGGTGCTGTTGTCCGAAGCGGGAGGTTCTACGGATACTGCTGTGGAAGCTCTCGACCGTATTGACGCGCAACTGGGCCGGTCTTTGGCCAGAATGCGGGCGCTGAACACTGCAGATTTGACCCATTCTCGTACTGATCTGTCTCATTCGATTGATCGACTGGCGCGGCTGTTCACGACCATGGCCGAGCGCGATGGAAAGTCATTGAAAATTGAGCGCGACCCGGGTCTTTGGGTGCGTATGGACGCGCAGGATATCGAAGAAGTTTTGGGCAACCTGCTGGATAACGCAGTCAAATGGTGCAAACACAAGGTCCGTTTGACGGCTAAGAGGACCCAGAACGGGATCGAAGTTGTGATTGACGATGATGGCCCGGGAATTCCTCAGGACGCTCACCGCGAGGCGCTACGTTCCGGGGGAAGGCTGGATACTTCTGTCTCGGGCAGCGGCCTTGGGCTGGCTATAGCGGTTGATCTGCTGAAGGCTTATGACTGCCGGATTGAACTGGGGGCATCCGGTTTTCTAGGCGGTTTGGAATGCCGGATCGTTATACCAAAAGGAACCAACGCGCATTCTGCATCAGGATGATTTTTTGCCCTGAAGGTTCAGGGTGGTTTGGGTGTGTCGTAAGT
>NZ_JBXWQZ010000032.1:0-47255 GCF_059612645.1 Ruegeria sp. YKSF131
TCGCACCGATCGCGATGGAGCAGGGCCTGCGCTTCGCCATCCGCGAAGGCGGCCGCACCGTCGGCGCCGGCGTCGTGTCGAAGATTACTGAATAATTCGCACAAGCGAATGAACCAACGAAAAGGGCTTCCCTCGGGACGCCCTTTTTTCGTTTTGCCTAAGCTGATTGTAATGCTACTTCTCTCATATTGAGGCATCACAATTAGAAAGAGGTCACAGCATGCACTTATTGGCGCGTTCAGTTGGTCTAGTTGCTGCACTTGTTTATTTATCCACATCAGCGTCCGCACAGCAGATCGCGGACAGGATTTATCTCGGAGGGCCTGTGTTAACGATGAACGATAAGGCTCCGTCCGCTGAAGCGGTCGCAGTCAAAGACGGACGCGTTCTTGCTGTGGGGTCGTTGTCTGATTTGTCGATGCATCGCGGTGAAGAAACCGAAACGTTTGACCTGGAAGGCCGCGCGATGCTTCCGGGTTTTGTAGATAGCCACGGTCATGTGGTCATGGGGGGGTTGCAGGCATTGTCCGCCAACCTTCTTGCGCCGCCTGATGGGAAAGTCGTTGATATCGCCAGTCTGCAAGCCACGTTGACTGACTGGGCCGACGAAAATGCGCAAGCCGTTGAACAGGTCAAAATGATCATCGGCTTTGGTTACGACAATGCTCAATTAAAGGAACTGCGCCACCCTACGCGACAAGAACTGGACATTGTGTCTGAGGACTTGCCGGTCGTTATCGTTCATCAGTCCGGGCATTTGGGAGTAGCAAACTCGAAAGCTCTAGAGTTGGCAGGCATCACAGCCGCTTCAAAAGCCCCTCCGGGCGGAGTGATTCAACGCGATGACGCCGGTGAGCCAAACGGTGTTCTGGAAGAGTATGCGTTCTTTTCGGTCCTTGTGCCCATGTTGGGAAATCTGGGTGAAGAAGGCCTGGCGGCATTTGCCAAAGCTGGAACCGAACTTTGGGCACAGTTTGGATACACGACCGGACAAGAAGGCCGAACCTCAGGAGAAATTGTTGACGTTCTCAAGAAAGTTGCCGCCGAAGATGGGCTCCCAATTGACGTGGTAGCCTTCCCGGATGTTCTTGAGGCTAGGGAATATATAGGTGCAAACACCTCCAAGAACTACGACGACCGGGTTCGGGTCGGGGGCTGCAAGCTAACGATTGACGGCTCGCCTCAGGGTTTCACGGCTTTGAGGGATCGGCCCTATTATGATCCAGTCGGAAGCTACTCCGCCGGTTATTCAGGGTATGCTGCTATTACGATGGAGCAGCTACAGGACGCCGTTAATTGGTGTTACGAAAATGGGTTCCAAATCCTTGTGCACTCTAACGGGGAAGGGGCTTCTGACATGCTGATAGCAGCTCTCGAAGAGGCACAGATGAAGTATGGCGACCCGGGGAATCGTCCGGTTCTGATCCACGGTCAGTTTCTAAGAGAGGATCAGGTTGCGAGTTTTAAACGCCTCGGCGTATTCCCATCGCTTTTCCCGATGCACACGTTTTACTGGGGGGATTGGCATCGTGATCACACCGTTGGGCCGGTCAATGCAGACAATATCTCACCCACAGGATGGCTGCTCGAGCGGGACATGATGTTTGGCACACACCACGATGCCCCGGTGGCCTTTCCAGATAGCATGCGTGTTCTTGCTGCGACGGTTACTCGACGCACACGCTCTGGAGATATTTTGGGGCCGCATCAGAGGGTCGATGTTATGACTGCCTTGAAAGCCATGACATTCTGGCCCGCTTGGCAGCATTTCGAGGAAGATGAAAAGGGGTCCATTGAGGTTGGCAAAGTTGCGGATTTCGTGATCCTGTCAGACGACCCCACATCCGTTGACCCAGAAACACTGGCGGAACTAGAAGTGCTTGTAACCGTGAAGGGCGACGAGATTGTTTATGAAGCCGAAGTGGGTGTCCGAGAGGGCAAATTGGATTACTCGCCGTTCTCAAATGATCCTGTGATTGCCCATCTGTATCTGCATGCGGTTTACCAAGGGATGAAGGTAGAAGACGCATGGCTAACCAATGGCGTGTCTGGCGGCGAATAAAACGGTGTTCTTTGTGACGTTTGCCCCTTGTCAAACCCCGCCAACCCCACTAATACGCGCAGGTTCTCAACAAGAACATCAAGGCGGGATGATTCCCGCCTTTTGGGTTCGATGAGGGTTGGCGATGCGCGTCTGTCCTCCTCTCAACCTCAACGCCTGATAAAAGGCTGTTACTATGCAAAGCCAAAATATCCGTATTCGGCTGAAGGCATTTGACTATCGCGTTCTGGATGCCAGCACGCAAGAGATCGTCAACACTGCCAAGCGGACCGGCGCGAACGTGCGCGGCCCGATCCCGCTGCCGAACAAGATCGAGAAGTTCACGGTTCTCCGTGGCCCTCACGTTGACAAGAAATCCCGCGACCAGTTCGAGATCCGCACGCACAAGCGTCTGCTCGACATCGTTGATCCGACCCCCCAGACTGTGGACGCGCTGATGAAGCTCGACCTGGCTGCTGGTGTGGATGTCGAGATCAAGCTGCAGTCGTAAGATCGGAGGGTATAGATTATGCGCTCTGGTATTATCGCAAAAAAAGTTGGCATGACCCGCCTGTTCATGGAAGACGGCAAGCAGATCCCTGTGACCGTTCTTCACCTGGACAACCTGCAGGTTGTTGCACAGCGGACCGCTGAAAAAGACGGCTACACCGCCGTTCAGCTGGGCGCTGGTGCTGCCAAGGCAAAACGCACCTCGAAGGCCATGCGCGGCCACTACGCCGCTGCCAAGGTCGAGCCCAAGCGCAAGCTGGCCGAGTTCCGCGTCTCCGAAGATGGCCTTATCGAAGTGGGAGCCGAAATCTCGGCCGAGCACTTCCTGGCTGGTCAGAAGGTTGACGTTTCGGGCACCTCGATCGGTAAAGGCTTTGCCGGTGCGATGAAGCGCCACAACTTCGGTGGTCTGCGCGCCTCGCACGGTGTGTCGATCAGCCACCGTTCGCACGGCTCGACCGGTCAGTGTCAGGATCCGGGCAAGGTGTTCAAAGGCAAGAAGATGGCCGGTCACATGGGTGCTGCCCGTGTTACCACCCAGAACCTCGAGGTTGTCAAAACCGACGCCGACCGTGGTCTGGTCTTCATCAAAGGCGCCGTTCCCGGACCGAAATCGGGCTGGGTCACCGTCAAGGACGCCGTGAAGAAGAAAGCACCGGAAGGCCTGCCTTTCCCGGCTGCTGTGAAATCGGCTGCAACCGAAGCACCTGCGGAAGAAGTATCCGCGGAAGGTGGTGAAGCATGAAACTTGATGTAATCAAACTGGACGGCGGCAAGGCCGGCGACATCGAGCTGGATGCAGACCTGTTCGGCCTCGAGCCGCGCGCGGACATCCTGCACCGTGTGGTCCGTTGGCAGCGCAACAATGCGCAGGCCGGCACCCACAAGGTCAAGACCCGCTCGGAAACCAGCTACTCGACCAAGAAGATCTATCGCCAGAAGGGCACCGGTGGCGCACGCCATGGTGACCGTAACGCACCGATCTTCCGCAAGGGTGGTGTTTACAAGGGCCCGACCCCTCGTTCGCACGGCCACGACCTGCCGAAGAAGTTCCGTAAGCTTGGCCTGCGCCATGCTCTGTCGGCAAAAGCCAAAGCAGGTGAACTGGTTGTGATCGAGAACGCCGAAGCAGAAGGCAAGACCGCCGCACTGGCCAAACAGGTTGCAAACCTGGGCTGGAAACGCGCTCTGGTCATCGACGGCGCGACCGTGAACGAAGGGTTCCTGAAGGCGTCGCGCAACATCGAAGGTCTGGATATCCTGCCGTCGATGGGTGCAAACGTTTATGACATCCTCAAGCGTGACACCCTGGTGCTCACCAAAGCGGCTGTCGAAGCACTGGAGGCTCGTCTGAAATGAGCGCGAAGGCAGAACACTACGACGTGATCCGCAAGCCGATCATCACCGAAAAGTCGACCATGGCGTCCGAAAATGGCGCGGTTGTCTTTGAAGTGGCGATCGAAAGCAACAAGCCGCAGATCAAAGAGGCCGTTGAGGCGCTGTTTGGTGTGAAGGTCAAGGCGGTGAACACCACCGTGACCAAAGGCAAGGTCAAGCGGTTCCGCGGCCAGCTGGGCCGTCGGAAGGACGTCAAGAAAGCATATGTGACCCTGGAAGAGGGTAACACAATCGACGTAAGCACCGGTCTCTGATCCGACGCTTACAGCGACACTTTACGGCCCCGGTGGATCACTCCGCCGGGGCCGATTTCGTTTCAGGCGTCGAAGCTGGGGATGCGCGTCAGGGCAGGGCGGTCACACGCCCTCCAGCGGTCGCCTCAGGGCGGTTCTGACGTTTCGGGCTCATTGGCCGCCTCAAAAGCCATCGCACCCTCTGGCGGCCTCTGAGCGGCCTGCAAGCGGGGCAGAGCCTGCAACGGATATAGAAAAGGCGCCGTTAAGGCGCCTTAGGGTCGTTTTAATTGTGTGCGTGGTTATGAGCAATATACGTGCCGGTGCGCGATATCTGCGATGTCGCAGCGGCGGATGCCGATATCGTCCAGCTCACGGTTGCTCAGACGCTGCAACTCGGTATAGGTGCGCTGATACTCAGCAGCACGAGCGCGGGCTGTTTTGATCCGTGTGATCATGTCAGCGATCCGGGTGCCGAAGTTGAAGCCGGTATGGGTCAGTGTCGCAGTTGTCATCTCTGTATTCCTTTCTCGTATCAGGGCGTATTCCCTGACGTTTCCTTTTGAGTTCCTTCATTGGACAAGGCAGAGATAGGAGCGTTTGCTATCGCTAACAACGCAGATTTTGGTCTAGCCGGTATGCATGCGGCGAATAACTTTCGCTGGTTGGATTGCTCGTAGCCTGGTTCCTGTTCCTATTGGCATGGATTTTGCAGTTGACCTGCAGATTGACGCGATGGCCATCTGCGGTTTGCAGCAACTTTCAGTTTGTTCCCAAAACCGGACACACCTGCTGAAATGCAAAATAAAGTCCCGTCGGATCACGAAACACACGCGGTGCATGCTGCGCGCTTTGCCGTGATCGAACACGCACTTCGGACGCTCCAAGCGTCAAAGCATCACGTACCGCATCCTCGATAGCGGTGACCTTAATTCCAGGTAGCCAGGCACATCTTTCACGTATCTTTATATCTGGTGAAGCAACCAAAAGAATATGTGAAAGCCACGGACCTGGCCCGACCGCGCCTGGGCCATCCGTCTTCGAAGATGTTCGGTCAAACAACGATTGGTAGAATTCGACTGGAAACTCCGGGCTTTCGCTCAGATAAACCTCTGTTGTGAACTGTTGTGTAGGTATCGGGTAATCGTGTTGTGAAACGGAAATGCCAAACCTGGCTCCCAAGGGGTCCAACAATAGGCAGTTTCGCCCAACGCCGGGCACATCAAAGGGGCGTCGAATGATGTGCGCGCCCAGCTTCTCGGCACGCTTTGAATACTTGTCAACATCGGGAACTTCGAAATAGGGAAGCCAGCCGGCATCAAAACCCGCTGGAGTTTTGGTCAATCCACTTCCGGCCTCCCCATTCAGAAGAGCAAGAGTGAATTCCCCTTTTCCCCGACCCCAGACATAGTCTTCGGTGCTTTCCTTAATGAAATCCCACAACGCAACACGGCCATAGAAAGCCTCGGAAGCGTTCAGATCAGGCGTAAAGAGGTCATGCCATACGATCCGTCCTGTCTTATCCGCACTCACTTCAAGAACCTCCTGCGTGGAACACGCTGGGTAGTTCATCACAACCCATTTGGTCATTGATACAGATCAATCAGAACACGCCGCTCCTGAGATCCGGGTTGGAAGAAGGAATCCCCAAGAAGCTAAAGTGCCAACAAAAAACGCCCCCGAATTGACCGGAGGCGTTTTTGTTCTTTCCGATGAATGCGGGCTTAGCCGCGTTCTTCGATGATCTCTACCAGATGCGGGATCTTGCGGATCATGCCGCGCACCGAAGGAGTATCCTCCAGCTCACGGGTTCTGTGCATCTTGTTCAGGCCCAGGCCGATCAGGGTTGCGCGCTGTTCGGCGGGGCGACGGATCGGCGAACCGACCTGTTTGACGACGATGGTTTTTGCCATGACGTGCTCTCCTTATGCTTCTGCTTCAGCAGCAGCCGGTGCTTCGTCCCGCTTGGGCAGGATGTCAGCAACCTTTTTGCCACGACGTGCGGCAACCGAACGCGGGCTCTGCTCTTTCTGCAGGCCGTCGATGGTGGCGCGGATCATGTTGTACGGGTTCTGCGAGCCCAGCGACTTGGACACAACGTCCTTCACGCCCAGCATTTCGAACACGGCACGCATCGGACCACCGGCGATGATACCGGTACCTTCAGGCGCGGCGCGCATAACCACTTTACCGGCGCCGTGACGGCCCTCGATGTCGTGGTGCAGGGTCCGACCTTCGCGCAGCTGCACGCGGATCATCTGACGCTTGGCTTGCTCAGTCGCCTTGCGGATGGCCTCAGGTACTTCTTTCGCTTTACCCTTGCCAAAGCCGACGCGGCCTTTCTGATCGCCGACAACCACCAGAGCGGCGAAGCCAAAGCGCTTACCACCTTTTACGGTTTTCGACACGCGGTTGATTGCGACCAGGCGATCTGCAAATTCCGGTGTTTCTTCACGGTCGCGGCCACGGCCCCGACGGTTTTCACGTTCTGCCATTTGGCATCCCTTTTCCTCTAGAGGCGCTTGCGGCGCCAATTACTCAATCGAAGTGAACCCGTGAATGACATTCTGGGGCTCCCCGATCATCGAGGCGGGCGGACCCGCCTTCAAAGTGCCGGTGCCGGGCTGAAGCCCGGCCTACGGCGTCGTATCCGGTAGGCCGGGCTTCAGCCCGGCACACCATCAGATCTTCAGGCCACCTTCACGCGCAGCGTCGGCGACAGCCTTCACTTTGCCGTGGAACAGGAAGCCGCCACGATCGAAATAGGCCTCTTCGACGCCTGCCTTCTTGGCACGCTCGGCGATGGCCGCGCCGACTTTCGTCGCCGCTTCGACGTTGTTCTTGCCAACAACACCCAGATCTTTTTCCAGGGTCGAGGCCGAGGCCAGGGTCACGCCACGTACGTCGTCGATCAGCTGAACAGAGATGTTCTTGTTCGAACGGTGTACGGACAGGCGCGGACGACCCGCGTTGACCTTGCGAAGTTTGTTCCGAACGCGCAGGCGGCGCTTCAGAAACAGGGTTCTTTTGCTGTTTGCCATTGTCTGCGTCCTTACTTCTTCTTGCCTTCCTTGCGGAAGATGAACTCGCCCTTATAGCGGATGCCCTTGCCTTTGTACGGCTCGGGGCGGCGCCACTCGCGGATTTTGGCCGCGGTTTCGCCCACCAGCTGCTGGTCGATACCTTCCACAACGATTTCGGTCTGCTTCGGTGCGGTGATGGTAACACCTTCCGGAGCCGTGAAATCAACATCGTGGCTATAGCCCAGGTTCAGCTTCAGGGTGTTGCCCTGCATCTGCGCCCTGTAACCAACACCCTGGATCTCCAGCTCTTTTTTGAAGCCTTCAGTCACACCGGTTACCAGGTTGGCAACCATGGTGCGGCTCATGCCCCACTGCTGGCGGGCACGCTTGGACATACCGCGAGGGTCGATCTTGACCACGTTGTCTTCAACCGACAGCGTCACGTCGTCGGTGGCGGTGAAGCTGCGGGTGCCTTTCGGACCTTTGACTTCGATGGTCTGACCCGACACAGAGGCGGTTACGCCGCTGGGCAGCTCGACCGGTTTTTTACCAATACGAGACATTGCAGACCTCCTTAGAAGACGGTGCAGAGCACTTCGCCGCCAACATTGTTGGAGCGAGCGTTTGCGTCCGACATCACACCTTTCGGAGTGCTGACAATCGACACGCCCAGACCCTGACGGACCTGCGGGATGTCATTGACGCCCATGTATACGCGGCGACCGGGTTTCGAAACCCGCTTCAGTTCGCGAATGACAGGAGTGCCTTCGTAGTATTTCAGGCTGATTTCGATGGCCGGATGACCGTTTTCGCCGGTCGTCTTTTCATAGCCACGGATGTAGCCTTCGTCCGCCAGCACGTCCAGAACCCAAACACGCAGCTTTGACGCCGGAGTGGATACGGTGGATTTGCCGCGCATTTGCGCGTTGCGGATACGGGTGAGCATATCGCCGATAGGATCATTCATATCTATGTCTCCCTTACCAGCTCGATTTCACCATGCCGGGGATCTGACCAGCAGAACCCAGCTCGCGCAGCATGATACGGCTGACCTTCAGCTTACGGTAGTAAGCGTGGGGACGACCGGTCAGCTGACAACGGTTGTGCAGACGGGTAGCCGAGCTGTTGCGCGGCAGTTTCGCCAGTTTCAGACGCGCTTTGAAACGCTCTTCCATCGGCTTGCTCTCGTCATTCGCGATTTCTTTCAGCTCGGCACGCTTTGCGGCATATTTGGCCACCAGGCGTTCGCGCTTCTTTTCGCGTTCGATCATTGCTTTTTTAGCCATGTCTCAATCCTCCCGGCGCTTACGCGTTGAACGGCATGTTGAATGCTTTCAACAATGCCTTTGCTTCAGCGTCGGTTTTCGCTGTGGTGGCAATTACGATATCCAGGCCCCAGACCTCGTCGACCTTGTCGAAGTCGATTTCCGGGAACACGATGTGCTCTTTCATGCCCATGGCAAAGTTGCCACGACCGTCGAAAGAAGGCTTAACACCGCGGAAGTCACGAATACGCGGCATTGCGATCGTGATCAGACGATCCAGGAATTCGTACATCCGGTCACCGCGCAGGGTCACTTTCGCACCCAGCGGCATGTCTTCCCGGACGCGGAAACCCGCGATCGACTTCTTCGCCTTAGTTGAAACGGCCTGTTGACCGGCAATTGCAGTCAGATCCTCGACAGCAGCTTTCGCTTTCTTCGAGTCTTTGACGGCCTCGGCACCACAGCCGATGTTCAGAACGATTTTTTCCAGCTTGGGCAGCTGCATGTCGTTCTTGTAGCCGAACTCTTCTTTCAGAGCGGCACGGATGGTCTCGGCGTACTGCGCTTTCAGACGCGGGGTGTAGGTTGCGTTATCAAGCATCGATCACGTCCCCTGTGGTCTTGGCGAAGCGAACTTTCTTGTCGCCTTCCACGCGGAAGCCAACGCGGGTTGCTTTGCCGTTCTTGTCCAGCAGTGCCAGGTTCGAAAGATCGACCGGCAGAGCTTTGGGCAGGCGGCCGCCTTGCGAGGTTTGCGACTGGCGGGTGTGGCGGATGGCGATGTTGATGCCATCGACCACAGCTTTGCCGGCTTTGGGGTCAACCGAGGTGATAGTTCCCTCTTTGCCCTTGTCCTTGCCGGACAGCACGACGACCTTGTCGCCTTTGCGGAGTTTAGCAGCCATGATTACAGCACCTCCGGAGCCAGCGAGATGATTTTCATGAAGTTCTTCGCGCGCAGTTCACGAACAACGGGGCCAAAGATACGGGTACCTACGGGCTCGTTGTTGTTGTTCAGGATGACGGCGGCGTTGCGATCGAAACGGATCGCGGTGCCGTCTTCGCGACGGACTTCCTTGGCGGTGCGTACGACGACGGCCTTACGGACGTCACCTTTCTTTACGCGGCCGCGCGGGATGGCTTCCTTCACCGAGACGACAATGATGTCGCCAACGGAGGCGTATTTACGCTTGGAACCACCCAGGACCTTGATGCACTGAACTCGGCGTGCGCCAGAGTTGTCAGCGACATCCAGATTGGTCTGCATCTGGATCATGTGGTTTCTCCCGACCTGTGGGGGCTGGTCTGATTAAATCCCCCAGGGTTTCGACAAATGAAAAATCCCGGAAGCTTACGCTTCCAGAACTTCCCAACGTTTCGTCTTCGATTTCGGCGCGCATTCGATGATGCGTACAGAGTCGCCGACCTTGAAGGCGTTCTTTTCGTCATGAGCCCGGTATTTCTTGGACTTACGAACGGTTTTGTGCAGCAGCGGGTGCTTGAAACGGCGCTCGACCAGCACGGTGATGGTCTGTTCGTTGGCGTCGCTGGTCACGGTGCCTTGCAGGATACGCTTGGGCATCTGATTACTCCTCGGATGCCGCAGCAGCGGCCTTTTCGTTCAGGATGGTTTTGACGCGGGCAGCGTTGCGGCGGGCCGCTTTGATGCCAGCAGTGTTTTCCAGCTGACCGGTTGCCTGTTGAAAGCGCAGGTTAAAGCTTTCTTTCTTCAGGTTGACCAGTTCCTCGCGGAGCTGATCAGGGGTCTTGTCACGCAGTTCTTGGGCGTTCATCGCCTTTTCCTTTGCTCAAAACACCAGAAGGCCCCGTACTCGGGTCACCTTTGACCTGGTGGATGAATGATAGACATACGAATCGCCCGACAACGCCGGGAGACCGCAAGATGCCGCTCTATAGGGGGTTAGGGGTGGGGTGGCAAGGGAAAGTTTGCCATGCGGGAACAGGGAATTTCCCGAAATCAAAAACCCGCTTGTGTCACCGTGTCAGACCCTGGCTATTTGCCACTCTGGTCAATACGGACAGCATCTCGGAAACCTCTTCCGGCGAAAGACGGCCATGACCGTCCAGGAACGCTCCGATGTCACGCCCGGTATATCGCCCCGTCAGCTTCCCTTCGTCAAGGATCAGATTGTTTCGCGCAAGCTCCACGGCGGTCACATGGCAAATACGGCATTTCTCGATGAAGACACCGCCCGAGTCCCGGATAATCCGGAAATGAGCAAGCAGAACCTCGGCCTTGTCCGTAGTCACCCCGCCATGACCGGAGCGCAGGTAATTTTCGACCGCCCGTCCGGACCGGGCTCCGACCAGCACGCCATCTGATACACCAAGCTCATCCCAAACGAAATCACCGGAATGGGGGGCGTGGCATCCGGCACAGCTGTCTTCGTATATGCGGTGCGGGTTCGCAACTTGCCCCACAGCACTTGTCGTGCAGGCAATTGTCGCAACCAGAACGAATGAGAATAGGGCTTGCATCGTAAATGCCTGACCAAATCCTGAACAATACACCTCAACATGACGGGCGGGTGCATAGTTTGGATTCTATCGTGTGTCTGAACCCAATGGAATGATTGAGATCAGATGGCTCAATTTCGCTTTTACGAAAAACGCGGCCCCGTTTGCACGAGACCGCGTCTGCAACTGTCTAAGCCTGGGCGACTTACGCCAGAGCGATGTTCACAGCCGACTCGCGGCCGTCACGGCCGGGCTCGATGTCGAATGTTACTTTCTGGTTGTCGGCCAGACCGGTCAGACCCGAGCGTTCGACAGCAGAGATGTGTACAAACACGTCTTTGCCACCGGTCTCCGGTGCGATGAAGCCAAAACCTTTAGTTGTGTTGAACCATTTTACGGTGCCATTGGCCATATCCGTATTCTCCAAATAATTGCTGTCCGCGGAATTGCGACAGCGCGGCGTGGTCGGTCTGGATCGAGAGACTGAACGCCGAATATCGGGAGACAGTGGTCGAAAAAGAAAAACGTAAGCGTGCCTCACATGGTCCATGTCGGCACATATTGCAAGTGTTATCGAAAACTCTTTGTGAATCGTGATTGGTAGGGGGCCGCCCGTTCGTCTCGCAAACGCTACACTGAACAACTACCGTGCAATGAGCTGATGCTCACTCCCACTTATAGTTGAAACTCACTGATATCCGCTCTTCCTCGGCCATGTTCATCGGCACTTCGTGGCGCAGCCAGCTTTCCCACAGCAGGACATCGCCCACCTGCGGCTTCACATAGATGAAGGACTGCAAATCGCGCCGCCCGCCTTTCAGCCGCGTCGGCGCGGCCATCATGCGGCCTGAGCGGGGGTCTTCAAGCTTCAGCGCGCTCGCGCCTTCGGGCATCGCCACATAGGTGGTGCCGGAAATCACACTGTGCGGGTGCAGGTGGCTGGAATGCATGCCACCCTCGGGCAGGATGTTGATCCACAGGTCTTCCAGCTTCAGCTCACCCTCGCCCAGATCAAACTCCAGATCCTTGGCAAAAGCCGCCACATGGCTGTCCAGCGCCTTGACCAGATCGGCGAATATCGGAAACCGCCAGGGCAGGTCGGTCAGCGAAGCATAGCTGGTGTAACCGGGATAGCCGTTTTCTTCGCACCAGTCCTGACCGGCCTCGTCATCCTCGGCGATGACAAGGCACGAGCTTTCCAACTCCTCCGCATCGATCGGGGGACCAAACTCGGACAAAGAGGCACGATAGAGGCGGGTGACGAAGAGTGATTCAATCTGTGGCATGGCGCTGTCTTAAACCAGCCGCGCGGTGAAGGCGATGGCTGTTTTGCGAGGCTCTGCCTCGCGCTCCGGGATATTTGCAGCCAGATGAAGAACGGATCCCCTGCTTCATCTGGCCCAAAATATCCCGGGGGAGGCGCGCGGCACGCGCGGCGGGGGCAGAGCCCCCTAAAGAAAAACCCCCGCCGATGTTTCGACGGGGGTCAATCTAGTCACGAGCGGGGGTGCCCCGGATCGCTTACCAGTCTTCGCGAACCACGACGCGGGTCTTGATCGGCAGCTTCATCGCAGCCAGGCGCAGGGCCTCGCGGGCGATGTCGTCATTGACGCCGTCGATCTCGAACATCACGCGACCGGGCTTGACCTTGCAAACCCAGCGGTCGACCGAACCCTTACCTTTACCCATACGAACTTCGATCGGCTTTGCCGTGACCGGAGTGTCGGGGAAGATGCGGATCCAGACACGGCCCTGACGCTTCATGTGACGCGTCATGGCACGACGTGCAGCCTCGATCTGGCGTGCGGTTACACGCTCAGGCTCAATCGCTTTCAAGCCGTAGGTGCCAAAGTTCAGATCAGAGCCGCCCTTGGCTTCGCCCTTGATCCGGCCTTTGTGCAACTTGCGGAATTTTGTACGCTTTGGTTGAAGCATATCTTTCCCTCCTTAGCGACGACCGCCACCAGCACCACGAGGTGCAGGGCCGTCCTGGAGTTCCTGTGCTTTACGGTCACGTGCCTGCGGATCGTGCTCCATGATCTCCCCTTTGAAGATCCAGACCTTGATCCCGATGATCCCGTAGGGGGTCATCGCTTCGGCATGTGCGTAATCGATGTCGGCGCGCAGCGTGTGCAGCGGCACACGGCCTTCGCGGTACCATTCGGTCCGTGCGATTTCGGCACCACCCAGACGGCCAGCGACGTTCACCCGGATACCCAGGGCGCCCATGCGCATAGCGTTCTGTACGGCACGCTTCATCGCGCGGCGGAACGAAACACGGCGTTCCAGCTGCTGAGCGATCGACTCGGCAACCAGTTGACCGTCAAGTTCGGGCTTGCGCACTTCGACGATGTTCAGGTGCAGTTCGCTGTCGGTCATCGCAGCCAGCTTCTTGCGCAGGACTTCGATGTCCGCACCTTTCTTGCCGATGATGACACCCGGACGTGCGGTGTGGATCGTAACGCGGCACTTCTTGTGCGGACGTTCGATGATCACACGGGCAACACCGGCCTGCTTGCACTCTTTCTGGATGAACTCACGGATCTTGAGGTCTTCCAGCAGAAGATCACCGTAGTCCTTGGTATCTGCGTACCAGCGGCTGTCCCAGGTGCGGTTGACCTGAAGGCGCATGCCGATCGGATTGACTTTATGTCCCATTAGGCTTGCTCCTCAACTTGACGCACCTTGATGGTGATCTCCGAGAACGGCTTCATGATCTTGCCGAAACGGCCACGGGCACGCGGGCGACCGCGCTTCATGACCAGGTTCTTGCCAACCCAGGCTTCGGCGACGATCAGCTCGTCAACGTCCAGGTTGTGGTTGTTTTCGGCATTCGCGATTGCGGACTGCAGGCACTTCTTGACGTCCTGCGCGACACGCTTGTTCGAGAAAGTCAGGTCGGTCAGGGCCTTCTCGACTTTCTTGCCGCGGATCATAGCTGCTACCAGGTTCAGTTTCTGCGGGCTGGTGCGAAGCATGCGCGTTTTCGCCATTGCTTCGTTTTCAGCCACGCGGCGGGGGTTCTTTTCCTTGCCCATGACTTACTTCCGCTTCGCTTTTTTGTCTGCGGCGTGGCCATAATAGGTCCGGGTCGGCGAATATTCACCGAACTTCTGACCGATCATGTCTTCCGAGACGTTTACCGGGATATGCTTCTGGCCGTTGTACACACCAAAGGTCAGACCCACGAACTGGGGCAGGATGGTGGAACGACGCGACCAGATCTTGATGACTTCGTTGCGGCCCGACTCGCGCGCTGCTTCGGCTTTTTTCAGCACGTAAGCATCGACGAAAGGACCCTTCCAAACAGAGCGAGACATGGATTAACGTCCCTTCTTCTTGGCGTGCCGCGAGCGGATGATCAGCTTCTGGGACGCTTTGTTCTTGTTGCGGGTACGCTTACCCTTGGTGTCCTTACCCCACGGCGTAACCGGCGTACGGCCACCCGAGGTACGACCCTCACCACCACCATGCGGGTGATCGATCGGGTTCATAGCAACACCACGAACCGACGGACGCACGCCCTTGTGGCGCATACGACCGGCTTTACCGATGTTCTGGTTGCTGTTGTCGGGGTTGGACACGGCACCGATGGTGGCCATGCATTCCTGACGGACCATGCGCAGCTCGCCCGAGCTCAGACGGATCTGAGCGTAACCGCCATCGCGGCCCACGAATTGCGCGTAAGTACCGGCCGCACGTGCGATCTGACCGCCTTTGCCAGGCTTCATCTCGATGTTGTGGACGATGGTACCGATGGGCATGCCCGAGAACGGCATTGCGTTGCCCGGCTTGATATCGGCCTTTGCCGACGCGATGACCTTGTCACCAACAGCCAGACGCTGCGGAGCCAGGATATACGCCTGCTCGCCGTCTTCGTATTTTACCAGTGCGATGAACGCGGTCCGGTTCGGGTCATATTCGATCCGCTCGACGGTTGCCGCGACATCAAATTTGTTCCGTTTGAAGTCAACGATCCGGTAGAGACGCTTTGCGCCACCGCCGCGGCGGCGTGAAGTGATCCGTCCGGTGTTGTTCCGGCCGCCCGATTTGGTCAAACCCTCTGTGAGAGACTTGACCGGACGTCCTTTCCAAAGCTCCGAACGGTCGATCAGCACCAGCCCGCGCTGGCCCGGCGTCGTCGGCTTGTACGACTTGAGTGCCATGCTTTCTGTCTTCCGTTTAGCAAGTGCAGGGGAGGTCCCCCGCTATGTGATAGGCCCCCGTAGGTGCCAAAGGTATAGGGCCCCGAAGGTCCCCGGTTGCAAAATATCTAAGGCCCCGGAACGAATCCGAGGCCGCAAGATTGGGAGCGTTTAGCAGTGTTGGCGGTGGGTGTCTATAGGATAAAGCACATTCTCTTAGCACATATCAGAAAGCCTGCACACGCACGTTTCGGCGTTTAAGAGCGCGAAAGACGATCCGCTCCTGCACGATTACTTTTTGTCGCGCGCGGCCTTCTCGTCCTTGGTCAGCTTGTTATTCCAAACATTGTTGCTTAAACCCAGCTCAACGCGTGCAGGTTTGGTTTTTCCGACGCTGACTTTGCCTCCCTTATCTAGGAACTCTTTAATAAGGGCGTCATCTGTCGTTTCTTTGGGGATATATTTCATGAGAATGACACTATCCGCATCAAACTCTAGGGGCAATGACCGCAATGCGGGACAATGCAGCCGTTCAGTCGGTCGCGTCCAGCAGATCAAGAACCTGATATTCAGATATGCGGGTTCTTGCGCTAGCCCGCAGTAACCGCAGTCAAATTCATGGTGATGAGGGCATTTTCCTTTGGGAGACCAACCACAGATATTGCCGTTCTCGCCGGCCGCAGGTGTGCCATCTTGCTTTCCTAGGCAGCGTTCATCGCCTCGAAATCCTTCATGTCCTTGAGAAAGACGTTGATGTGAAGGATGTGGGCGAGATTGGATCCAACAGATTCAAGCATGATCTCGAATGAGTTCAGTATCTGCAGGGTTTGCGATATGACATCCGGCCCCGCGAGACGCCCGGTTGCTGGATCAACGCCAGCCGTTGCGCCAATTGCGATGAATTCTCCTGATTTGGCGATATGGCTGTACGGCCCGATTGGGTTCATCGTGTTGGGAGGTGTGGAGTACTCCACTTTTGGCGGCACAGGCTTTCTCCTCAATCGTTGATGACGTTTCTTTATACACCCAACGAGCATAATGAGAAACATGAGCAGAGTAACTGTGCCCGCCTCACATCACCGAAAGATCAGCCGTCCGAAGGCAGTTTTGGGCTCCCAGCAGAAACTCATCTAAGTAAAAGAACTCCTGCTTTTTCGAAGTTTTCTTTCCGGCGTTCAGAGCCGTTGAACGAACCCCTCACCCATAAAGCGCGCGGGCTTCGGCGAAGGACAGCAGTCGGCGGCTATGCTCATCCCACAGGTGCAGGCGCGCGTTGGCGAGGCTCTCGCGGATGGTCATCCGGTTGCTGTTGGCCAGCTCATCATGGTCGCGCAGCACTTCGGTCAGGCGATAGAACGGAATGCGGCTGTACAGGTGATGCACGTGGTGGATGCCGATATTGGCGGTGAACCACTGCAACACGGACGGCAATATATAATGAGAGCTTCCGTGCAGCGCCGCTTCGTGCAACTGCCAGTCTTCATCGGCGTCCCAATGTGTGTCCTCGAACTGGTGTTGCACATAGAACAGCCATACCCCGGCGGTGGCGGCAATCAGGGTCGAGGGCAGGAAGATCAGCACCATCGGCATCAGCCCGCCAAAATAGTAGATGGCCACAAGCGCAACCAGAATTGCAAGATTGGTGGCCATCGCGCTGACCCAGAACCGGACGCTGTCGGTCAGACCCAGTGGAAGGCGGTTCTGAAACAGGAACAGATATCCGGGGCCAAAGACGAACAGGGTGATCGGGTTTCGATACACACGATACCAGAACCGGTTCATCGGGGTTTTCGCCTGATATTCGGCCACGGTCAGGGTGTGGATATCACCCATCCCGCGTTTGCCCAGATTGCCGGAACTGTTGTGATGTGTGGAATGCGTGCGGCGCCAGACATCATAAGGTGTCAGCGTCAGAACTCCGATCGAGCGTCCAACCCAGTCACTGACCGTCCGGTTCTTGAAGAACGCGCCGTGCCCGCAATCGTGCTGGATGGCAAACAGGCGCAACAGAAAGGCCGCGTTGAGAACGGAAATCGCAAAAGCCAGCCAATAGCTGACCGACAGCGACATCCAGGACAAAGCCCAGAGCGCGAAGAAGGGGATGACACTGACGCCCAGCTCAAACGCGCTGCGCAGCTGGTCGGGTTCGCGATATTTGGCAAGCGTTGTTACCCAGTCACGTGCAGCGGTAGTCTCCGGTTGTTTCCGGGTCGAGAGAGTGGTTTCAGTCATGCGCCTGCCAAGTTCTTGTTTGTGGCAATCCGGATAGACTACCGCCCGGTCATGGCAAGCGATAATTGCCAAAATCGCCATATTTCGTGCTCGATTTTCGGTCAGACCCCGGTGAAGGTGTCCTTTTGGGTTCACCCGCGGGGCCGGTCCCGGGGCTTTTGCCGGTCATGACAAGCGGCTGGCGATCTACAGTCTTGCCAAGGGGGATCATCGGGCCTATACGCCTGCGGTGGCTTTTTGGCCGCGAGAATCAAAACCAAGAAATGCCGTGTTTGGCCCATCACGCTTCGGGGGTCATATCCGGCTTAGGAGAAGCGAAATGAAACTGAACGAATTGCGCGACAATCCTGGCGCTGCCCCAAAACGCACCCGCGTTGGCCGTGGTCCGGGTTCCGGCAAAGGTAAAATGGGTGGCCGTGGTATCAAAGGCCAGAAATCCCGCTCGGGTGTGGCCATCAATGGCTATGAAGGCGGTCAGATGCCCTTGTACCAGCGTCTGCCCAAGCGTGGCTTCAACAAGCCAAACCGCAAGGAATTCGCCGTCATCAACCTGGGCCTGATCCAGAAATTCGTCGAAGCCGGCAAGCTGGACGCCAAGGCCGCGATCACCGAAGACGCTCTGGTTGCGTCCGGTCTGGTCCGCCGCAAGCTGGACGGTATCCGCGTTCTGGCCAAAGGCGAGATCAGCGCCAAGGTGAATCTGGAAGTGACCGGTGCGTCGAAAGCTGCTGTCGAGGCAGTTGAAAAAGCGGGCGGTTCACTGAAAGTCACAAAAGCCGCTGCGGCAGAGTAAGCGCTTGTGAGCGGGCAAAGACCCGCTTACATAGACTTCAGAGTTTTCCAAGACGCCGTCCGAGCCGGAAAACGGTTCCGGGCGGCGTTTGCATAAGAGAGACCGACTTTATGGTATCAGCAGCAGAACAAATGGCAGCCAACACAAGCTGGGCTGCCCTTGGCAAGGCCACCGATCTGCGCAACCGCATCCTGTTCACGCTGGGTTTGCTGATCGTCTATCGTCTGGGCACCTTCATTCCGGTGCCGGGGATCGACGGAGCAGCATTGCGCGAGTTCATGGAGCAGGCGGGGCAGGGCATCGGCGGTATGGTTTCGATGTTTACAGGCGGGGCGCTTGGCCGAATGGGCATCTTTGCCCTTGGCATCATGCCCTATATCTCGGCCTCGATCATCGTGCAGCTGCTGACGTCGATGGTTCCCGCGCTCGAACAGCTCAAGAAAGAGGGCGAGCAGGGCCGCAAGAAGATCAACCAATACACCCGTTTCGGCACCGTGGCGCTGGCCACCGTCCAGGCCTATGGTCTGGCCGTTTCGCTGGAATCTGGCGATCTGGCGACCGATCCGGGGCTGTATTTCCGCATGTCGACCATGATCACACTGGTTGGCGGCACCATGTTCCTGATGTGGCTGGGTGAGCAGATCACCGCACGCGGCATCGGCAACGGTATCTCTCTGATCATTTTCGTCGGCATCATCGCCGAGGTCCCCGCCGCCCTGGCGCAGTTCTTCGCGTCGGGCCGTTCGGGCGCAATCAGCCCCGCCGTGATCGTTGGCGTGATCGTGATGGTGATTGCCGTCATCATGTTCGTGGTCTTCATGGAACGGGCGCTGCGAAAGATTCATATTCAGTACCCGCGCCGTCAGGCCGGGATGAAAATCTACGAAGGCGGCTCCAGCCACTTGCCGGTCAAGGTCAACCCCGCGGGCGTGATCCCGGCGATCTTTGCCAGCTCGCTGCTGCTGCTGCCGGTGACGATCTCGACCTTCTCGTCGGGCGCGGCAAATGGGCCGATCATGTCGTGGCTGCTGGCCAATTTCGGCCCCGGACAGCCGCTGTATCTGCTGTTCTTCGCGTCGATGATCGTGTTCTTTGCATATTTCTACACGTTCAACGTGTCGTTCAAACCGGATGATGTGGCGGACAACCTGAAAAAGCAGAACGGGTTCGTGCCCGGTATCCGTCCGGGCAAGAAAACCGCCGAGTATCTGGAATACGTGGTCAACCGCGTGCTGGTTCTGGGGTCGGCCTATCTGGCACTGGTCTGCCTGCTGCCCGAGATTCTGCGCAACCAGTTTGCCATCCCGTTCTATTTCGGCGGCACCTCGGTTCTGATTATCGTCTCCGTGACCATGGATACGATCCAGCAGGTTCAGAGCCATCTTCTGGCGCATCAATACGAAGGGCTTATCGAAAAGTCTCAACTGCGCGGCAAAAGCAAGAAACGCGGCAGGAAGGGACCCTCTCGTCGATGAATATCATTCTGTTGGGCCCCCCGGGGGCTGGGAAAGGAACGCAGGCCCGTCACCTGGTGGAAACACGCGGCATGGTGCAGCTCAGCACGGGCGACATGCTGCGCGAAGCCAAGACCTCGGGCACCGAGATGGGCCGGAAGGTTGCGGCGATCATGGACGCGGGCAAGCTGGTCACCGATGAAATCGTGATCGGCCTGATCGAAGAGAAACTGACCACCGAAACAGGGGCCGGTTTCATCTTTGACGGCTTTCCCCGCACGCTGGCGCAGGCCGATGCTCTGGCCGCTTTGCTGGCCAAGCTGGGCCAGTCGCTGCACACCGTGATCGAGATGCGCGTTGATGACGACGCGCTGGTGGGCCGGATCACCGCACGCTCAACCTGTGGTGGCTGTGGCGAGGTCTATAACGACAACACCAAGCCGATCCCGGCAGATGGCAAATGCACCAATTGCGGCAAGGAAAATGACTTCCAGCGCCGCGCCGATGACAACGAAGACAGCCTGCGCACACGGTTGATGGAGTACTATAAAAAGACCTCGCCGCTGATCGGTTATTACTACGCCAAGGGCGATCTGCGTCCGGTGAATGGGCTGGCGGATATCAAGGAAGTCACCGCGTCGATCGAGGCGATACTGGGTTAGTCCGCCGGGACTTCGTATGATTTATCGAAACGCAGCTGTGCCTCCTGAATTGGAGCCAAAGATTGATCTTTATAGAGATCTTTTGGAAGAGGGGCGCAGCCTTTTCATAAAGTCTACGAAGCGATGGTTCTTGCTTGGATTACCCATCGTTGCATTGTGGCTGTTCTTGGCAGAGTACATTTTGCAGCATATCAGCGTGTCTCTGTTTTACCTCCTTACTGTATTTGGTCTACCTGCTTTGATCACGTGGGACATCCGTCGTAAGCGTGATGCTTTGCAAAACCAGATTTTAGCTATTCAGTATGAGTTTCAACGAATGGGATTGAGCATCGCTCACGATCCAGGGTCAAACATCAGCGTTGATAAGTGGTCTTAACTGCTCCAAAGTTCGCGATATCTAGGCTTTTGAGTTCTCTGTAATTACCATCGAGATTGATGGTCCTCGTTTCGGACTTGACGCCAGCGCCAAAAGCCCATATCGACCCCCATCCCTAAAGGGAATCAAGACCGCATGCGGGATTCGTCCCAATTGCCCCGACCACCTCGAATAATACTGGACCCTCTGGCGTCACTGCCACGGTAAAGTGTTGTGAAAAAAGGTTCCGGAGTTACGGAACCGCAACAAAAAGGAAAGTGACACGTGGCACGTATTGCCGGCGTAAACATCCCGACTGCAAAGCGGGTTCCAATCGCCCTTACATATATCACCGGTATCGGCAACACCTCGGCCAACGCGATCTGCGAAGCCGTGGGCATTGAAGCGCACCGCCGCGTCAATGAACTGTCGGATGCCGAAGTTCTGGCCATCCGCGAACATATCGACGCCAACTACACCGTCGAAGGTGACCTGCGTCGCGAAGTTCAGATGAACGTCAAGCGTCTGATGGACCTGGGCTGCTATCGCGGTCTGCGTCACCGCCGCAACCTGCCGGTTCGCGGTCAGCGTACCCACACCAACGCTCGTACCCGCAAAGGCCCCGCAAAGGCCATTGCCGGTAAGAAGAAATAAGGGAGGGTCTGACCGATGGCACGCGATAAGACTCGCATCAAGCGCAAAGAGCGCAAGAACATCGCATCGGGCGTTGCCCATGTGAACTCGACCTTCAACAACACCAAGATCCTGATCTCGGACGTACAGGGCAACGCCATCTCGTGGTCGTCTGCCGGTACCATGGGCTTCAAGGGATCGCGGAAATCTACCCCGTATGCCGCGCAGATGGCTGCGGAAGACGCAGGCAAGAAAGCGCAGGAACATGGCGTCAAGACGCTGGAAGTCGAAGTTCAGGGCCCCGGTTCGGGTCGTGAATCGGCTCTGCGCGCACTGGCTGCCGTGGGCTTCAACATCACGTCGATCCGTGACGTGACCCCGATTGCTCACAACGGCTGCCGTCCGCCGAAGCGTCGTCGCGTCTAAGCGATCTGAAATTAAGCTGGGGCTGTGTTTTTACACGGCCCCAGCACGTCATTTTGAACCTCGGGCGTCTGCACCTTGTTGGTCATGGGGCGCGGGCAGGAATGGAGGGATTACATGATCCACAAGAATTGGGCAGAATTGATCAAGCCGACCCAGCTGGAAGCCAAGCCGGGCAACGACCCTGCGCGTCAGGCGACTCTGGTTGCCGAACCGCTGGAGCGTGGTTTTGGTCTGACCCTGGGCAACGCCCTGCGTCGCGTTCTGATGAGCTCGCTGCAAGGCGCGGCCATCACCAGCGTCCAGATCGACAACGTCCTGCACGAGTTCTCCTCGGTTGCGGGCGTGCGCGAAGACGTCACCGACATCATCCTGAACCTCAAGCAGGTTGCCCTGCGCATGGAAGTCGAAGGCCCCAAGCGCCTGTCGATCAATGCCAAAGGTCCGGCAATAGTTACCGCAGGTGACATCAGCGAAAGCGCAGGTATCGAGGTTCTGAACCGCGATCACGTCATCTGTCACCTGGACGACGGCGCCGACCTGTTCATGGAGCTGACCGTCAACACCGGTAAGGGTTACGTTTCGGCCGAAAAGAACAAGCCGGAAGATGCGCCCATCGGCCTGATCCCGATCGACGCGATCTATTCGCCGGTCAAGAAAGTCGCCTATGACGTGCAGCCGACCCGCGAAGGTCAGGTTCTGGACTATGACAAGCTGACCCTGAAGATCGATACCGACGGTTCGATCACTCCCGATGACGCACTGGCCTACGCCGCGCGCATCCTGCAGGATCAGTTGTCGATCTTCGTCAACTTCGACGAGCCGGAATCGGCAAACCGTCAGGACGAAGACGATGGTCTGGAGTTCAACCCGCTGCTGCTGAAGAAAGTGGACGAGCTGGAACTGTCGGTCCGTTCGGCAAACTGCCTTAAGAACGACAACATCGTCTATATCGGCGACCTGATCCAGAAGACCGAAGCCGAGATGCTGCGCACCCCGAACTTCGGCCGCAAGTCGCTGAACGAGATCAAGGAAGTGCTGTCCGGCATGGGTCTGCACCTCGGCATGGATGTCGAGGATTGGCCGCCCGACAACATCGAAGATCTGGCAAAGAAATTCGAAGACGCGTTCTAAGCATCTTCGGCTGCGGCGGCGGGTCCAACCTGCCGTCGCAGGTTTTGTACATTTCGGACCAATGGGGTCTGAAAGCCGGTACAAAACGTACAATCCGGGCAATCCCGCCCCAAGGTGAGCCTCTGACACGCATCGGAGGCCGGACAAAGCAAAACGCGAAAGAAGGAATTGAAAAATGCGTCACGCACGTGGTTACCGCCGCCTGAACCGTACTCATGAGCACCGCAAGGCTCTGTTTGCAAACATGGCTGGCTCGCTCATCGAACATGAGCAGATCAAGACAACTCTGCCCAAGGCAAAAGAACTGCGCCCGATCATCGAAAAGCTGATCACCCTGGGCAAGCGCGGCGACCTGCACGCCCGCCGTCAGGCCGCAGCACAGCTGAAAGAAGACAAAGACGTCGCCAAGCTGTTCGAAGTTCTGGGCCCCCGCTATGCTGAGCGTCAGGGCGGTTATGTCCGCATCCTGAAAGCCGGATTCCGCTATGGTGACATGGCTCCGATGGCGATCATCGAATTCGTCGATCGCGACATCGATGCCAAAGGCGCCGCGGACAAAGCCCGCGCTGCCGCCGAAGAGGCCGCAGCCGAAGAATAAGCACGACGGTCATCGACCTGATGCGCCTGCCCGAGCAATCGGGCGGGCTTTTTTGTGCCTCAGCCAACCAATTGCCTTCATTCGATTTGCGCCATAAGTTCAGGCTGTTATGGCAAGTGAACCCACAGCAGGATACTCGGGCAAACCGCTCTGGGCGAAACTGGGATTCAAACCCGGATACATGGTCCGTACGCTCAACGCCCTTGCCCATTATGCAAACCTGACAGCGGGTGCCGACGGTGTTCTGTTCGACCCCGTAGCCGATCTCGCGGATGCGGTTCACATGTTCCTGAACCACCCGAACCAGATCGCCGAAATGGCCGCTGAGCAAATCGCCCACATACGGCCCGGAGGAATGCTGTGGGTGTCCTGGGCCAAGAAATCTTCGCCACTGCACGCAGGTGTGACCGAGGATATGCTGCGCAGTGAAATCCTGCCGCTGGGCTGGGTCGACGTGCAGGTTTGCGCGGGTGACGCCGATTGGTCCGGGCTCAAGTTCCTGCGCCGCCGAAGCTGAGCGCGCGGCTTGCATTTATCGCCTTTGCCCCGCATATCCCAAGGATGATCTAATCCGGAGCCCCCATGATCCGCGCATCCATTATTTCTCTTATGCTTGTCATGGCCCTGCCAGCATTTGCCGAAACCCGCGTCCCGCAATCACAGTCCGAAATCTCTCTGGGCTTTGCTCCGGTGGTCAAAAAGGCCTCGCCTGCGGTGGTGAATATCTACGCCAAGATCGTGCGGCAGGGGCGGGCCAGCCCGTTTTATTCGGACCCGTTCTTTCGGGATTTCTTCGGCGGCAGCCTGGGAACACCGCAGCCGCGGGTTCAGAATTCGCTGGGCTCCGGGGTCATCCTGTCTGAAGATGGTTACGTTGTGTCCAACTACCATGTTGTAGGCTCGGCGACCGAGATCAGGGTCGTGACAACCGATCGGCGCGAGTTTTCTGCCACGGTCGTACTGGGGCACGAAGAAAGCGATATTGCGATCCTGCGTCTGGAAGAGGCGCAAGATCTGCCCTACCTGACCCTGCGCGATTCCGATCAGGTCGAGGTTGGCGAACTGGCCCTTGCCATCGGCAACCCGTTCGGGGTGGGGCAGACGGTGTCCTCTGGCATCATCTCGGGCTTGGCGCGTACAGGTACGGCGACGGGCAATGCGCGCGGGTATTTCATTCAGACAGATGCAGCGATCAATCCGGGGAATTCCGGCGGTGCGCTGATTGATATGAACGGGGACCTGATCGGGATCAACACGTCTATTCTGACACGCTCGGGCGGGTCGAATGGCATCGGTTTTGCCATCCCCGCAAATCTTGTGGCCGAGTTCCTGAAACAGGCACAGCAGGGCAATGACAGTTTTGTCAGCCCTTGGGCAGGCATGACCGGTCAGCATATGAGCGCGGATATTGCTGAATCCCTTGGTCTTGCCATCCCACTGGGTGTTGTCATCTCGGACCTGCATGACCTTAGCCCGCTGCGCGAGGCGGGGCTTAAGGTGGGGGATGTCGTGACCCATGTGGACGGGGACGAAGTGAACTCACCTGCCGAGATGAAGTTTCGCATGTCTGTCGCAGGGGTTGGGGGAACATCGGTTCTGACACGGCTGCGTGGCACCCAGAGCGAAGAGGTTGAGGTGGCACTGATCAAAGCGCCCGAAGTCCCGGCGGCTGAAGAGACGACATTGGATGAAGACACTGTCCTGCCGGGGCTGGTGGTGTCCCGCGTCAACCCTGCGGTGATCTCTGATATGGGCTTGCCACTGTCCCAGACAGGTGTCGTTGTTGTTGATCCCGGTCCCTATGGTGGACGCGCGGGTTTGCGATCGGGGGATATTCTTGAAAGCATCAATTCCAATGACATCGAACGTCCTGGGGATGTAGAGAATGCGCTGACAGATCCGGGTCGTCGTGTGCAGATGGGTCTTCTGCGCGGTGGCCGGTCAGTCTCATTGCGGTTCCGGCTGTAACCCGTGAGCGATCTGTTCGATACCGGGCCAACGGAACCCACCGCTGCGCCACACCGTCCCCTGGCGGACCGGTTGCGCCCGCAGACTCTTGCCGAGGTCATCGGTCAGGAACAGGTTCTTGGCCCGAATGCGCCGCTGGGGGTCATGCTGGCGTCGGGCAGTCTGTCCAGCTTGATCTTCTGGGGGCCGCCCGGTGTCGGAAAGACGACGATCGCACGGTTGCTGGCGCAGGAAACCGATCTGCATTTCGTTCAGATCAGTGCGATTTTCACCGGTGTGCCGGATTTGAAGAAGGTTTTCGAAGCGGCCAAGATCAGGCGTCAGAATGGGCAGGGGACCTTGCTGTTCGTGGACGAGATTCACCGCTTCAACAAGGCACAGCAGGACGGTTTTCTGCCGCATATGGAGGACGGCACGATCCTTCTTGTCGGGGCAACGACCGAGAACCCGTCCTTTGAGCTGAACGCCGCTGTTCTCAGCCGGTCGCAGGTTCTGGTGCTGGAACGGCTTGGCCTTTCCGATCTTGAACGCCTGACCCAGCGTGCCGAAAAAGAGCTGGGCCGCGCGTTGCCGTTGACACCCGCAGCCCGCGATGCGTTGCAGGAAATGGCCGATGGGGACGGACGGGCGTTGTTGAACCTGATCGAACAGGTTTCGGCTTGGAAGGTTGATGCGCCGTTGGACACGGACGCGCTGTCGACGCGTCTGATGCGGCGGGCGGCGAAATATGACAAGTCGGGCGATGAACATTACAACCTGATTTCAGCCCTGCACAAATCGGTACGCGGGTCCGACCCGGACGCGGCGCTGTACTGGTTCGCGCGAATGCTGACAGGGGGCGAAGACCCGCGCTATCTGGCGCGTCGGATCACACGGATGGCGGTCGAGGATATCGGTCTGGCCGACCCGCAGGCGCAGGCCATATGCCTGCAATCCTGGGAAACGTATGAGCGGCTCGGTTCCCCCGAAGGTGAGCTGGCGCTGGCGCAGGCGCTGGTCTATCTGGCCCTGGCCCCGAAATCCAACGGCGCCTATGTCGGCTATAAGGCAGCGATGCGGCTGGCCAAGCAATCGGGAAGCGAGCCACCGCCCAAACATATCCTGAATGCCCCCACATCACTGATGAAGGATCAGGGATATGGTGCCGGCTACGCGTATGACCATGACGCCGAAGACGGGTTTTCCGGTCAGAACTATTTCCCCGAAACGATGAAACGCCCGGTTCTGTATCAACCGGTCGAACGCGGGTTCGAGCGTGAGCTGAAAAAGCGCCTCGATTACTTCGCCAAGCTTCGGACTCAGCGCAACAGCTAGGCTGGCTGGGAATGCACTGATCGTGCCGAGAAGTGGCGGGCGGCGCTGAGCCCCCTCGAACGCCAAAGGTTCCTGTCTGATACCTTGACTCTTGCCGCGTTGCGCGCGAGAGACCCCCATGATTTCTGGGATACGGACAAAGACGCAATCCGGGCGGATCACCCGCGCGGCGCAAGGGGCAATGGCATGAGTGGCGTACAGATGATTACAGTCGCTGAAGGGGACGGCGATCAGCGTGTGGACCGCTGGTTTCGCCGCCTGTTCCCGCATGTCAGCCAGGGCCGCATCGAAAAGATGTGCCGCAAGGGGGAACTGCGCGTGGATGGCAGCCGGGCCAAGGCCTCGACCCGATTGGAGGTCGGGCAGGTGGTTCGTGTGCCGCCGTTGCCGGGGCCAGATCACAAACCGGTTGAGGTCAAGCATCGTATCTCGGATGCGGATGCCAAGATGATCCAGTCCTGCGTGATCTACCGTGATGATCACATTCTGGCCCTGAACAAGCCGCAGGGCCTGCCGGTTCAGGGCGGCAGCGGGCAGACCCGGCATGTCGACAGCCTGTCCGAGGCGTTGCGGTTTGGGTATGACGAAAACCCGCGTCTGGTTCATCGCCTGGACAAAGACACGTCAGGTGTTCTGCTGCTGGCCCGCACGCGCGGAGCCGCAAAGGGGCTGACAGCCGCTTTCCGTCACCGCGATACACGCAAGATTTACTGGGCGCTGGTTGCAGGTGTTCCCACGCCATATCTGGGTGAAATCAAGACGGGTCTTGTGAAAGCAGCTGGTCATGGCGCGCACGGCGAGGGTGAAAAGATGATCCCCGTCCATATGAACGAGATCGACAGCACCCCCGGTGCGAAACGGGCACATACACATTATGCGACCCTCTACCGTGTGGCCGGGCGCGCCGCTTGGGTCGCGATGGAGCCAATCACGGGCCGCACCCACCAACTGCGCGCGCATATGGCAGCGATCGGGCATCCGATCATCGGCGACGGCAAATACGGTGGCTCGGGGCAGGAAAACCTGGGTGATGGCTGGGGCGCGCAACTGGGTGGGATCATCAGCAAAAAGCTGCATCTGCACGCGCGGCGACTGTCATTCCTGCATCCGATAACGCGCAAACCTGTGATCGTGACAGCGCCCTTGCCGGAACATATGAAACACAGCTGGGACACCTTCGGCTGGACCGAGGATCTGGCCGCCGACGACCCGTTTGAGGCGCTGCAATGAGCGCACCCCTGCGGTTGGTTCTGTTTGATGTAGATGGCACTCTGGTCGACAGTCAGGGCAGTATCGTTCACGCCATGACCACCAGCTTTCAGGCCGCTTCGGTACCTGTACCGACGCGAGAGGTGATCCTGTCCATCGTCGGGCTGTCCCTGCCACATGCCATCGCACGGTTGGTGCCGGACCAATCTTCCTTGGTCCAGAACGATCTCGTTGAAGGGTATAAGGAAGCCTATCACGCGCATCGCTTGGATTTGGGCGCGGCCAGCTCTCCGCTCTATCCCGGTGCAAGAGAGGCGATTGAAGCCTTGCACGCCGTGCCCGAAGTGCTTCTTGGGGTGGCAACCGGCAAATCCCAGCGCGGTCTTGATGCGTTGATCGAAGTGCATGGGCTTGAGCCCTACTTCGTCACCCGGCAGGTTGCCGACCACCATCCGTCGAAACCGCACCCATCCATGGTGCAGTCCGCGTTGGCCGAGACGGGTGTCGAACCCGACTGCGCGGTGATGGTCGGCGATACAAGCTATGACATGGACATGGCTGCCGCTGCCGGAGTGCGCGGCATCGGCGTGGCATGGGGGTACCATGATCGGTCTGCTTTGACCTCGGCCACCTGCGTGATTGAGACCTTTGACCAGTTGCCCAATGCGCTGGCCGGGATATGGAACTGAAACATGAGCGACTGGAAACCGAAACGCTTCTGGAAAGAAAGCCGGATCACCGAGGTCGACGGCGGGTTTACGGTTGAACTAGATGGCCGCCGCGTCAAGACCCCTGCCAAAGCGGCGTTGATCCTGCCGACCCGCGCCATGGCCGAAGCGGTTGCGGCAGAATGGGATGCCCAGCAGAAAGAGGTAGATCCGTCGACAATGCCATGCACCCGTTCGGCGAATGCGGCAATCGACAAGGTTCGGTCCCAGCACGGGGAAGTTGCCGATATGCTTGCGGATTATGGCGATTCCGACCTGCTATGTTATCGGGCGACACACCCGTCAGAGTTGCAGGAACGTCAAAGCGCCGAATGGGACCCGGCGCTGGACTGGGCCGAGGCCGCGCTGTCTGCTCGCTTGCAGCCAGTTATCGGTGTGCTGCACAAGCCGCAATCTGATGCTGCCCTGTCGGCGCTGCGTGCTCGCGTCCACGCGCTGGATGCGTTTCAACTGGCGGCGTTCCACGATCTGGTCAGCTTGTCGGGGTCATTGATTCTCGGGTTTGCGGCGGCCATGGATTGGCGCGAACCAGCCGAAATTTGGCACATTTCGCGGCTGGACGAAACCTGGCAGGTCGAACAATGGGGTCACGATGACGAGGCCCATGTGGTCGCCGAAACGAAGAAAGCCGCGTTTCTGCATGCTAAACGCTTCTTTGATATGTCGGTTTGATCCTTATTTTCCGATTTTTGGCCAAATGTTCAAATTGGTTGGGGTCTGATCCATCGTTTTCGATGATCCGACCCTTGACGTTTGTTTATGAATACGCCCAAACTCAGTGCCACTAAAGGGGAGACACCTTTGGAGTAACCTATCCGGCATCCACTTGCCGGGCAGAGCCGCCTCTGATGGGGCGGGAAATCAGGAAGAGGTAAAAATGAAAAAATCCGTAATCTTGGGCGCGGCAACGATTGCCGGTCTTGCTGCTGGCGCAGCCGTGGCAGGGACCGTTGACGACGTTAAAGCGCGCGGCAAGCTGAACTGTGGCGTGACCACCGGTCTGGTTGGCTTTGCTGCTCCCGATGCCAATGGCGAATGGCAGGGCTTTGACGTATCGCTGTGCCGCGCCGTTGCTGCTGCTGTTCTGGGCGACGCAAGCGCGGTAGAATTCGTTCCGACCACTGGTAAGACACGTTTTACCGCTCTGGCTTCGGGCGAGATCGACATGCTGGCGCGTAACACCACCTGGACCTTCAGCCGCGACGTCGACCTGAAGTTCGAATTCACTGGCGTGAACTACTATGACGGTCAGGGCTTTATGGTTCCCAAGGCACTGGGCGTAAGCTCGGCCAAGGAACTGGACGGCGCAACCGTTTGCATCCAGACCGGCACCACAACCGAGCTGAACTTGGCGGACTTCTTCCGTTCGAACAACATCAGCTACGAACCGGTTCCGATCGAAACCAACGCCGAAGCACAGCAGCAGTATCTGGCTGGCGCATGTGACGTTTACACCACCGACGCTTCGGGTCTGGCGGCAACCCGCGCCACATTCGAAAACCCCGGTGATCACATCCTGCTGCCCGAAATCATCTCGAAAGAGCCGCTGGGCCCGCTGGTCCGTCACGGCGACCACGAGTGGGGCGACGTTGTGCGCTGGACTCTGAACGCGCTGATCTCGGCTGAAGAGCTGGGCGTAACCTCGGCCAATATCGATGAACTGGCCGCTGGCACCGAAAACCCTGAAATCAACCGCCTGCTGGGTACCGAAGGCACCTTGGGCGAGATGCTGGGTCTGAACGCTGACTGGGCAGCCAAGGCGATCAAAGCCGGCGGCAACTATGGCGAAGTGTTTGCCAAGAACATCGGTGAAGAAACTCCGATCGGTCTGGCACGTGGCCTGAACGCACAGTGGACCGAAGGTGGCCTGCTGTACTCGCCGCCGTTCCGCTAATATCGACGGAAAAGGGCGCAGGGCAACCTGCGCCCTTTTTCACTAAAACTTACGCGAACGGACGCAGAGCGAGGACAACCTCGCCACAAAAACAAAGTCCGCAAGCCACGGGGATTCCAAAATATGTCGACTATGACTGACCCGCCGAAAGCTGATTTTCGGCT
Organism: Ruegeria sp. YKSF131; assembly: GCF_059612645.1. NCBI lineage: Bacteria > Pseudomonadati > Pseudomonadota > Alphaproteobacteria > Rhodobacterales > Roseobacteraceae > Ruegeria > Ruegeria sp. YKSF131. The sequence goes on from NZ_JBXWQZ010000032.1 coordinate 30,655, forward strand.
GTCGATGCTCATAAACGATACCCGCTATCGCTCGATGACATTTCAGGTGATTGCGGCAATCGTTATTGCGCTTAGCATCTGGTATCTGGGCAACAACCTGATCCAGAACCTCAGGGCCGCTGGCCTTAACATTTCCTATTCATTCCTTGGCGATCCGTCTGGGTACGATATCAACCAACGCCTCATTGAATATGACAGCCAGGCCTCTCATGGGCGGGCGGCGATTGTGGGTATTCTTAATACGCTGCTGGTCGCCTTTCTGGCTTGCATAACCGCGACCATCTTTGGTGTTCTCGCGGGGGTTCTGCGTTTGTCCAACAACTGGCTAATCTCAAAGCTGATGGCGTTTTATGTCGAGATCTTCCGGAATATTCCGGTTCTGATCTGGATCCTTATCATCTTCTTCATCATCACCGCTACGATGCCCGCACCAAGGGCCTATTTGGGTGAGGATGCCGATCGTGAAATGGTGCTCGGACTCTTTGCCTTCACCAACCGGGGAATTTACGTACCGCTTCCCTACTTTACAGGTGGTTTTGGCGGCGTTGCGAACTGGTTGCTTGTAATTGCAGTATTGGTCGCGTCCTATTTCTCTACGCGGTTAGTGAAAAAAAACGCCCAGATCAAGCAAGAGGAAACAGGCGTCAGACCGAACACCTTGCTGTTGAACGCTGCGATTTGGTTCTTGCCGGTTATCGTTGTTCTGTTTTTGTTGGGACTGTCATGGGACCTGCCTGATCCTTTGGCCAACCGTTTTAATCTGCGCGGGGGTCTTCAAATCGGTGCACCACTAATCGCATTGTGGTTCGCCCTGTCGATTTACACCGGTGCCTTCATTGCCGAAAACGTACGTGCGGGTATTCAAGCGATCAACAAAGGTCAGACCGAGGCTGCCGCGGCGCTGGGTCTTCGCCCTGGACGGATCATGAACCTCGTGGTCCTGCCGCAGGCGTTGCGGGTGATTATCCCGCCACTGATCTCGCAGTACCTGAACATCACCAAAAACTCGTCTCTGGCGATTGCCGTGGGCTATGCGGATATCACCGCAACGCTGGGTGGTATCACGCTTAACCAGACAGGTCGTGCAATCGAATGTGTTTTGCTGCTGATGCTGTTCTACCTGACAGCCTCGCTGCTGATTTCGACGGTGATGAACATCTACAACGCATCCGTCAAGTTGAAGGAGCGCTGAGCCATGAGTGATCAAACGACGAATTCGATCGCCTTCGTGGCCGAAGGCACAATCCCCCCCTCACCGCCCCCGGCAAACGAGGTCGGTGTGGCCAAGTGGATGCGCGAGAACTTGTTCTCGGGTGTGGCCAACACGATCCTGACGGTGATCTCGCTGATCCTGATCTACCTCATTTTGAATAACACGCTACCGTGGATTCTGAATGGAGTTTGGAATGCGAACTCGCTGGCGGAATGCCGCGAAATTCTGGCAGGAAAGACTGGTGCCTGTTTCGCCGTCCTGACCGAACGTTGGCCGCAACTGATCTACGGCTTCAAGTACCCGGCCGAAGAATACTGGCGCCCGAATCTGGCCTTTGTGCTGATGCTGGTGGCATTTGCGCCGGTGCTGTTCTTCGACCTGCCGCGCAAGATGCTTATCTTCACAGCGCTCTACCCGTTCATTGCGTTCTGGCTGATCTGGGGTGGTACCATTCTAGTTCCGTTTGCGGCTCTGCTGGGTTGCGTGGCCGGTGGTGCCGTGTTCCAGAAATTCGGCAAGAACAGCTTTGCGGCAGGTTTCTTTGGCGCCATCATCGTCGCGCTTGTCGTCTGGAAGATCGGTGGGGCGCTGATCCCTGAAGGGGCGTCAGAGAACGCAATGCTCTCCGCCGTTCCCAGCCGTGATCTGGGTGGCTTCATGCTGAACATGATGCTGGGAGTCACCTGTGTGTCGCTGTCAGTTCCGCTTGGCATCGCCCTTGCGCTGGGCCGTCAGTCCGACATGCCGCTGATCAAGTGGGTTAGCGTCATCTTCATCGAATTCATCCGTGGCGTGCCTCTGATCACGCTGCTGTTCGTGGCTTCGGTGATGCTGTCGTACTTCTTCCCACCTGAAAGCACAGTTGATCTGTTCCTGCGCGTTGTGATCATGATCACAATGTTCTCGGCCGCCTATATCGCCGAGGTGATCCGCGGCGGTTTGGCAGCGCTTCCACGTGGACAGTATGAGGCAGCAGACAGCCTTGGTCTGGATTACCCTCAGGCGATGCGTCTGATCATCCTGCCGCAGGCTCTGAAGATCTCGATCCCTGGTATCGTGAATGTGGCCGTTGGCCTGTTCAAGGACACCACACTGGTTTCGGTCATTTCGATGTTCGATCTGGTGGGTATGATCAGGGGACCCATCCTGGCGTCGACCGAGTGGAACGGCGTCTATTGGGAGCTTCTGGGCTTTGCCGCGCTTCTGTTCTTCGTCGTCTGCTACGGCATCTCTCAATATTCTCAGTGGCTCGAGCGTCGCCTTGCCACGGATCATCGTTAAGGAGTTCAACACATGTCTGAACTTGCAATTGACCGCGAAATCGACCGTTCCAAAATGCAGGTGAGCGACGAGGTTGCCATCGAAATCACCAACATGAACAAGTGGTACGGGTCCTTTCACGTGCTGCGCGACATCAATCTGACCGTCAACCAAGGCGAGCGGATTGTTATCGCGGGCCCGTCTGGATCGGGGAAATCCACCCTAATCCGCTGCCTGAACGCGCTGGAGGAACACCAGCAGGGCACGATCATCGTGGATGGGACCGAGTTGTCGAATGACCTCAAGAACATCGACAAGATCCGGTCCGAGGTTGGCATGGTGTTCCAGCACTTCAACCTGTTCCCGCACCTGACCATTCTGGAGAACTGCACGCTGGCGCCGATCTGGGTGCGCAAGACGCCCAAGAAAGAGGCCGAAGAGCGCGCGATGCATTTCCTGGAGAAGGTGAAAATCCCCGAGCAGGCCGACAAGTATCCTGGTCAGCTTTCGGGTGGTCAGCAGCAGCGTGTGGCGATCGCCCGCTCACTGTGCATGATGCCGCGGATCATGTTGTTCGACGAACCGACGTCGGCGTTGGACCCGGAGATGATCAAAGAGGTGCTCGACACCATGATCGAACTGGCCGAGGAAGGCATGACCATGCTGTGCGTGACGCACGAGATGGGCTTTGCCCGTCAGGTTGCCAACCGCGTGATCTTCATGGATGCGGGCCAGATCGTGGAACAGAACGAACCGGAAGAGTTCTTCAACAACCCGCAAAGTGAGCGGACCAAACTGTTCCTCAGCCAGATTCTGGGACACTGAACGTTTCAAGATGGTGGAAAGGCGGGGTTTTGTCCCGCCTTTTTCTATTCCAGCAACTCACGCGCGGTGGTGAAACCCAGCACAGTGCCCGTATGCCAGCGCACGTCCGACCAGCTGTCGGCGTCAAATGTCATCACAGTTGTTGCACAAGTCGGATAGTCTAAAAAGCGCATGTGATCCGGCGACTGTCGCACAAGTTGGCTGGCGAACTCGGCGATGCCGGGGTTATGGCCCAGCATCAATATTACGGGTTCCGTAGCGCCTGCCAATTCACGCAACATGTCTTCTGCGTCGGCGTGGTAGAGCGCTTTGTGAAAGCGGACCTTATCGGCCTTTAACCCCATTCCATCCCATGTCTCGCGGGTGCGGTTAGACGTCGAGCTGAGCACTTCATCCGGCATCCAGCCGTTTTCGCGCAGCCATGCACCAATGGCCGGGGCCGACCTGCGCCCGCGCTTGTTCAGGGGGCGTTCATGATCGGCAAGTCCTGGGTTATCCCAGCTGGATTTTGCGTGTCGCGTCAGGATCAGGGTGCGGGTCATGACGGATGAAAAGCCTTCATATGATGGGCTGATTGTTCGGGGTTGCGCCCTGCGCCCACGCTGAGCGGGCAGGCGAGACGGGCCAGACAGCCGCCTGTCATGCAGGTCTGACCCTCAGCAGTTTCAAGATGGTCGTGGCAGGCAACAAGGTCATAGAAGTTTTGCGCGTTCAGTGCGCCGACAGGGCAAGCTGTCGTGCACGGGGCGGCGCAGGTGTCACAGGGGGAAACGCCGGGCGCCTCAGGGATGGTAAGCTCATGGGCGAAATGCAGTGCGCCGCGATATGAGATCATCATGCCGACCGTGTCATGTACCAAGGCCCCCACCGGGCTGCTGAAGGTGCGTCCCGATTTCAGGGCCCAGTCGATGAAAGGCGCATAGGGTGGATCACCAAAGGGGAAATAGGCCTGTGCACCGAACGTATGTGCCATCTGGCCGACGACTCTGGTTGACCAGCGGTCTACTGGATCAGGCCCCCGCCATTCGGGCGAGGCTTTCAGAGCAGGCCAAAAATCAGAACCCGCGCCCAGCAAGATCAGCGTGCCTGTGTCGAGTTGCCGGGCTGCCACGCGATGGGGATGCAGCGCGCCCATGACAATCAACCCCGCCTGACGCGCCGCGTGTTCAACGCGGCCATAAGTTCCCGCATCCGGGCCAGAGGAAGGTCGCGCGAGATCTGTCATCTTCCCTCGGCTGTTGCAGTGATCAGTCTGGCCGTATCAGAGACCCGGCGCCATGTTCTGTGAACAGTTCAAGCAGAACCGCATTTGGCGCACGCCCGTCAAGTATCACGACGGCCCGAACGCCGCTGCGCAGGGCGTCCAGGGCAGTTTCGGTCTTGGGGATCATGCCGCCTGCGATGGTGCCTTCGCGGGTCATCTCGCGGATCTGGCCGGCTTTCAGCTCGGTCACCACTTCACCAGCCGCGTTCTTGACGCCCGAGACATCAGTCAGCAGCAGAAGGCGGTCAGCTTTCAATGCCGAGGCAATCGCCCCGGCTGCCGTATCGCCGTTCACGTTGAACGTTTCACCCTCACGGCCCGCACCCAGCGGGGCGATTACCGGGATCACATCATGTGAGAACAGATCATACAGGATTTTCGGGTTCATCTCGGCAGGGGTGCCGACATAACCCAGCGACGCATCCGTCTGGTCGCAGATCATCAGGTTTGCATCCTTGCCCGACAAACCCACGGCCGAACCGCCCTGACCATTGATCGCCTGAACGATGCGCTTGTTCACCAGGCCAGACAGAACCATCTCGACAACTTCGACGGTTGCCGTGTCAGTCACGCGCTTGCCGTTCACAAAGTCGGACTGGATATTCAGCTTGTCCAGCATCGCGTTGATCATCGGACCACCGCCATGCACAACGACGGGGTTCACGCCGACCTGACGCATCAAGACGACATCGCGCGCAAAGCTCTCCATCGCCTCGTCACTGCCCATGGCGTGCCCGCCCAGCTTGATGACGACGATGGCTCCATCATAGCGCTGCAGATAGGGCAATGCGCTGTTCAGGGTTGCTGCGGTGGCGATCCAGTCCCGGTTCATGTCACGTGTCTTCATTGCTAAGGTCCCTCTGACCGTCCGTGTTAGGGCCTTTGCACCGCGCTGCCAAGGGCGAAGCTATTCCAGATGTGCAATGATCGAGCGCAGGGTCGGAATCCCGTCGCCTTTTTCGGACGAAGTCAGGACGATTTCCGGGAATGCTGCGGGATGTTTGGACAAGGCCGCGCGGGTTTGCTCCAGAACCTTTTCGCGCTCGTTGGCCTTGACCTTGTCAGCCTTGGTGAGAACGCATTGAAAGGTCACGGCACTGGTATCCAGCAATTTCATGATTTCAGCGTCGACCGGTTTTACCCCGTGTCGTGCGTCGATCAGGACAAAGGCACGGCGCAGTGTCTGACGACCGCTCAGGTATTGCTTGAGAAGCTTCTGCCATTTTTCCACCACGTTAACCGGTGCATTCGCATACCCATAGCCCGGCAGGTCCACCAGATAGAGGTCGGGGCCTTGCGTGAAGAAGTTGATTTCTTGCGTGCGGCCAGGTGTGTTCGAGGCTCGCGCCAGACCCTTGGTTCCGGTTAGCGCGTTGATCAGGCTGGATTTGCCGACATTCGAGCGTCCGGCAAAGCAAACCTCTAACCGGTCAGGGGCGGGCAGGCCCGTCATGGCGACCACGCCTTTGATAAATTCAGACGGGCCGGCAAACAGTTTGCGACCGCGTTCTTTGGCGAAGTCATCCGGCTCTTCAGCCAGCGGAAACGGAAGCGTGGTCATAGCAACTCCAGCGTATCATTCAGACGGATTTCACCACCCTGAACAACTTCTGCATAAACACCGAAATCCTGATGATCCCAGCTGTTCAGCGCGCCCAAAGTATCCGCGTCGCGTTCGCCGGTTTCCGGATTTGCGGTCGTGGCCAGACAGCGGGTGATACGCTCGCGAACCCGGAGTACGGTTTCGCCAATGCGAAGGTCACGGCCCAGCCAGTCAAATTCATCCCACTCAGGCAGGCCTTCGAACCAGATGTTTCCGCGCCACCGCGCCGCAGACAAAGACTGGCCCAGCTTTTGTTCAACAGCGCGATGAGAGGCCATGTTGCACAGGCTGATTGACGGGAAATCGGTATCGGTCATGCCGCGCCCGGGCACCCGGACAATTCGGGCAGACGCAGCGCGGTCTATAGGCATAAGCGGCTTTACCCAATCCAGGAAAACCGATTGCTCCGTGTCGGGGTGAAAGCTCAGATCCGGGCGGTCCGGGTGGTGCAAAGTGACCTGGTCGCCGTCCAGTTTCGCCCAAATTGCCATCAGCTTGGGAGCTTTTGAACCGCGGCTGAAATTCACACACGGGGCCCATTCTGTTCCGTCGGTCTTGGTCGCTTCATGGGCAACCGCCCAAACGCGATCCCCGGGCATGGTCTGCCCGGGGTTGAGGGTAATCAGGCTCAGGGCTTCACGCCCATGGCTTTTGATCGGGTGACGCCAAAGGCCTGAAACAGTTCCGCTCATTTCTTGTCCGTGTTCGGCAATCGCTTAAATCCGGATTTGATGTTTCCGAATACGTCCGGCGAATAGCCCTGACTGCGCATGATCAGATACTGTTGGGTAAAGGTGATCGTGTTGTTCGCAATCCAGTACACGACCAGACCGCTGGCAAAGCCGCCCAGCATGAACATGAAGACCCAGGGCATCCACGCGAAGATCATCGCTTGTGTGGCATCGGTTGGTGCCGGGTTAAGTTTCTGTTGCAGCCACATCGAGATCCCCAGCAGCAGCGGCAGAATACCGATAAAGATCAGCGCCATCAGGGTATCCGGTTGCGGGCCGGCCCAGGGCAGCAAGCCAAAGAGGTTCATGATTGAGGTCGGGTCAGGTGCGCTCAGGTCCTGGAAGGGGCCAAACCACGGTGCTTGACGCAGTTCGATTGTGACGAAAATCACCTTGTACAGCGAGAAGAAGATCGGGATCTGCAACAGGATTGGCAAACAACCGGCAGCGGGGTTCACCTTTTCCTTCTTGTACAGCTCCATCATGCCCTGCTGCATCTTCTGGCGGTCGTCGCCCGCGGCTTCTTTCAGGGCTTCCATCTGCGGTTGCAGTTCCTTCATCTTCGCCATCGAGACGTAGGACTTGAAGGCCAGCGGGAACAGGATTGCCTTGATGATCAGCGTCAGGCCAATAATGGACCAACCCATGTTGCCGATCAGCGCATGAATGTTGTGCAGCAGCCAGAAAATCGGCTTGGTCAGGAAGAAGAACCAGCCCCAGTCGATACTGTCGATGAATTTCTGCACACCGTCAGCCTGGTATTCGCGGATGGTCTCCCATTCCTTTGCGCCAGCAAACAGCTGCGTTGTCACCTGCTCGGTTGTTCCCGGTGCCACGGTCAGCGTCGGAAGTACCGTTTCTGTCTGGTAAATCTTGCGACGCGAGTCGTATTTGGCAGCCGCCTTGAAAGCAGAACCGGGTTCCGGGATCAGCGTGGTCATCCAGAAATGATCGGTGAACCCGATCCAGCCGTTTTCCTTGACCTGGAATACCTCGGCCTGCGCGCGTTCGTCCGGATCGATATCGAAATCACGAACGTCGCCATAATCCACTTCGGTCAGAGTGCCGTCGGCCATACCGATCACACCTTCATGCAGAATGAAGAAGTTTTTCAGGTCCGGCAGGTCGCCGTCTTCGCCAATGCCGTGGCGCGCAAGAATGCCATAAGGTGCCAGTCCAACTTCGGTTCCGGTGGCGTTTTCGACAGATTGCGTGACCGTGAACATATAGTTCTCGTCAACCGCAATGGTGCGGCGGAATGTCAGTCCATTGCCGTTTTCCCAGGCCAGTGTCACAGGTGTGTCAACACCCAGGGTTTCACCCTGCTCAAGCATCCAGATGGTATTTGGTCCGGGTACGTCTGTACCGGTCAGGCCCGCGCCGGGGGCCCAACCATAGAGGGCGTAATAGGCGGATTGCGACCCGACCGGCGACAACAGCTCGACAATCGGAGAATCCTCGGCCAGTGAGACCTTGTAGTCTTTCAAAGACAGCTCGTCGATCCGACCGCCAGCAAGGGACAGGCTACCGGTCAGGCGAGGCGTGTCGATATTGATGCGGGGCGCTTCGGCCTCGGGTTCAGCTTCGGCAGCTGCCGCGGTTGCCTCTCCGACAGTGCTGGTATCGGCTGTGCTGGGCGTCTGAACCTCCCTGCCTTCGACGCTGGTTATTTCAGCCTGATCCGGCGTTATCGTTTGTTCCGGAGGGGGGAACAGCACGAACCAGACCAGGATCACGAGAAAGCTGAGCGCGGTTGCGAGGATAAGGTTCTTGTTCTGATCGTCCATCGGGGACAGCCACCTTGAGCAGTGAAAGACACCCGCAGGGTTCAACAGAGTGCAGACCCAAAGGTCAAGCGGAATCGCCCGTCATTTCGTCACGGAGGGGTCTTCTTTGTCACGATTTCCGGTTCCCTACCGCGTTTGCCGCCCGATTTTTGGAACTCCTTCGATCTTGTTGCGGTAAGACGAGATCCAATCCTTGGTTTTCTCAAATGGCATGGGTTTGCCGATGCCAAACCCCTGAACATGATCGCAACCCAGTTGGGCCATCAGAGCGTGTTCACCCGGTGTTTCGACACCTTCGGCCAAAGTTTCCAGATGCAAACGTTCCGCCATCATCAGAATGGCGCTGGCAAGCTGTTGCTGGCTTGGGTCCAGATCCGCTTTGGCAACAAATGACCTGTCGATCTTGATACGGGATACGTTGAACCGTTTGATAGAACCGATCGAGGCATGTCCTGTCCCGAAATCGTCCAGATCAATACAGCACCCCATTGCGGCAAGCCCGGTGACGTTGCGGGTGATGACATCGTCGGGCCGTCTGGAGAACACGGTTTCCAACACCTCGACCGCCAGCCTGTCAGGGGTCAGATCGAATTGATCCAATTCCCATTTCAGACGGTCGATCAGGCCCGGATTGCGCAGTTCGTCAGATGAGAAATTGATCCCGATGCGCGGCACCGACAGCATGGACCGATCCCATTCGCGCATTGCAGAGAAGGAATGATGCCGCATGGCCTGCCCCAGTCGGTCCATCAGTTCGGCCTGTTCGGCAAAGGGCAGGAACACATTGGGAGCAAGAACCCCTTTTTTCGGATGTTCCCAGCGGGCCAGAGCCTCAAACCCACTGATACGCCCAGTATCGGTTGAGATCTGGGGTTGAAACCACGGGCGGATTTCACCGCTGTCCAGCGCCGCCTCGAACTCTTTGCGCAAGTTGATCCTGACCTGCGCCCGTCTGCGCGTCTGAGAGGAAAAAGCGCGAATCGTGGAAGGCCCGTTTTGTTGCGCCTCCAAAAGGGCGTTATTTGCGGCTTCCTGCCATTCGATTGCCGAGCCGTCAGTGATATTGCTGCTCAGGCAAAAGCCAATGGAACAGGACATATACACGCCGGTGCCATTCAACATGATGGGGTCTTCAACGGCGTTTTGCATACGGCCCGACATCTGAATACATGCTTCCAGATCCAGTTGCCGTGCCGGGTGCAGAACAACCATCATCCTGTTTCCACCCATCCGGGTTGCGCAATCATTGGAGCGGATCATGGACAAAATGCGCGAGCAGAATTGCTGTGCAACGTGGTTTGCCGCCGCCTGTCCGTGCAGATCAAGCAATTGCGTGAAATCATCCAGAACCACCGCGAAACAGGCCGAGTTTTCCCCCTTCAGGCGGGCGTCGGCAAATGCCTTCTCCAAAACTGTTTCAAACTGGTCCTTTGACAGCAGACCGCCGGGGCGCCAAAGCCCCTTACGCGACGGATTGGCTGCGAATGCATTGATGCCTGCGACGATCAGAGGCAAAATCAGGGCCAGTGCAACCAGGGCCTGTTCACCCCCAATCCAGAACGCACTCAGACAAAGCGCAGGAACAAAGGCCAGCGCGGCTGGGCCGCCCAGAACGGTTTTCAACGAATGGACAAAACGGTCGGTAAGGGGATGGTTCCGCATCAGCTTTCTGGCCTTGGGCATGATCTGCACAAGGCAAAGCCTATGAAACCAGTCTAAGTCAGTCGTTAACGCAGAAGCGGAATCTCTTCTAAGTTCCCAGATTTTTCGTCGGAATTTCGTGAAAGGTTAATGAAATCAAACAGCTTTCCATCCAGAAGGTGCGATGGCCGCGCGTTTGTTAACGCTCGGAACATAACCTGTCGCCGACCCGGGCTGTTCTTTTCCCATTGATCCAGAATCTGTTTGACCTGCTGGCGCTGCAACCCATCCTGACTGCCGCACAGGTCACAGGGAATGATCGGGTATTGCATCGCCTTGGCAAATTTCTCGCAATCGGCTTCGGCGACATGGGCGAGCGGGCGGAATACAAAAAGATCGCCTTCTTCGTTCACCAGTTTCGGCGGCATCGTGGCCAGGCGTCCGCCGTGGAACAGGTTCATGAAAAACGTCTCAAGGATATCGTCGCGGTGATGCCCCAGGACGACCGCCGAGCACCCTTCCTCGCGCGCGATGCGATAGAGGTTGCCACGGCGCAAACGGGAACACAGGGCGCAATAGGTCCGGCCCTGCGGAACCTTGTCCATCACAACGGAATATGTGTCCTGATATTCGATCCGATGCGGCACGTCCATTCGACCCAGAAACTCGGGCAGGACCGTCGCCGGAAAGCCCGGCTGGCCCTGATCCAGATTGCAGGCCAGCAGATCGACAGGCAACAGGCCCCGCCACTTGAGCTCGTAGAGAACGGCCAGCAATGTATAGCTGTCCTTGCCACCCGAAAGGCACACCAGCCAGCGGGGTGGCTTACCATCCTTTTTGTGGGCGGACGGATCCACCATCCCGTATTGCTCGATCGCTTCACGGGTCTGGCGCACAATGCGTTTACGCAGCTTCTTGAACTCGGTTGTCGAGGGCGCGCCGGCAAACAGCGGGTGGATATCGTCTGCATCATCAAACATGCGCCGTGGTTACAGCGGACAGAAGGCCCGGGCAAGGCGTAGAAGCAGGATCAACCGCATTTGGATAGTAGTTACACCCGTGTTACCCTGCGCGTATTTTTCAGGAGGTATATTATGGACTATTTCTTTTCCGTCCGCGCCCGCAGCGGCGAACACTATTCAAACAAGATGGGCACCGCGCGATATCTGGCTATTCCGGGGAATGTCGGGCAACCGGCACGGCAGCATGAAATACCGCAATCTCAATGGATAAGCCGGATTCAGGCCGAAGCCGGGGCGACGGCTACCGAGAACGGGCATATTGTTGTCTTCGTGCACGGGTTCAATACCGAGCAATACCAGATGCTGGAACGTCACCGCAAAATTCGCACCGGTCTTGAGATGCATGGCTTTAACGGTGTGGTCATCAGCTATGACTGGCCAAGCGATGGATCGGTTCTGGGCTATAACGTTGACCGGGCTGACGCGCGGCGTGCGGCAGAGAAATTGTTCAGTCACGGGATCACGCGGCTGTCCCGGATGCAGACTGCGGATTGCCGGTACAACGTCCATGTTCTGGCACATTCCATGGGCACGTTCTTGGTGCGAGAAGCCATGGATTATGCCGATGACGACCACGAAACCGCGCAACACAGCTGGATGACCAGCCAGATCGCGTTTGTCGCGGCGGATGTATCCGCGAAATCGTTCCGCGACGGCAGTTCCAAGACGTCCTCTCTGATGCGACGTTGTACTAGGCTGACATGTTATTACAGCCCGTTTGACGAGGTTTTGTCGATCTCAGAGGTCAAGCGTGTCGGAGTATCGCGCCGACTGGGCCGTGTCGGAATGCCAAACGACCGGCCTGAAAAAGCGGTTAATCTGTATTGCGGGTCCTATTTCAAAAATACCCGCGATGAATACGGGGATGGGCCATCTGCGACACACAACTGGTATTTTGACTCGCCCCGGTTTTTCGAAGACCTGCACCATACATTGATGGGAAAACTGGACCGAGAGGTCATTCCGACCCGCAGCTTCACCGACCGCGGCAATCTGGCGTTGATTTAAGGGTCTGTATTGTCGGGCACCGGATCGTAACCGTCACTGCCCCAGGGATGGCACCGGCATATCCGGTGCGCAGCCAGCCATGATCCCCGGATCGCGCCATGTTTTTCCAATGCTTCCAGCGCATAGGCCGAGCATGTGGGCTGATAGCGGCAATTGAAACCAACCCAGGGGCTGAAAATCAGCCGGTACGCGCGAACGGGCAGGGCGACGATATGGGACAGGAAGGTCATTTGTGGCCCGCATGCACTTTGCGAAGCGCATACCGCAAGTCGCTCAGCAGGACATCATAAGGAAGATCGGCGGTTACATCAGCCCGCCCGATCAGCACATAGTCCCATCCCTCAAGACCGGACACAGGCAAGACCGCCCGTGCGACTTCTCTCAGGCGGCGCTTGGCACGATTGCGGGCCACGGCATTTCCGACTTTCTTTGAGCAGGTAAAGCCAACGCGCAGCCCGACCGCTTCATCCGGAGCGCGTCGGCGGGCCTGCACCATCATCGAAGACGTTCCCTGTCTGCGCGCGCGCGCGGCTTTCAGGAAATCGGCTCTTTTTTTTAGGATCGTCAGAGATGTGGGTAGACAAACAGAAGCCGCCGGGGGCGTATTCCCGGGGTGGTTCTTACCATCCTCAGGGGCCTCCGGCGGCATCATGTTCATACCCTGATCAGTGGGCGGTTTTACGCGCTCAGCGATTTGCGGCCGCGGGCGCGGCGCGCATTCAGGATCTTGCGGCCGGCTTTTGTGGCCATGCGCGCGCGGAAACCGTGGCGGCGTTTGCGAACCAGGTTCGAAGGCTGATAGGTGCGTTTCATCGCTCCGTCTCCAATCTATAGCGGTCGGGTGCGGCGCGGATTCGCCTGGCCCTAGTGTTCGAAGCCCGTCCTCTACTGCCAAGCGAAGTGTAAGTCAAACCCCAACGGTCCGGTTTTCGCGGCTTTTGCAACAATTCTGTAAACCGATTGCTGAAAAGATTTCAAATCGGTCGATTATCGTCTGAAACTGTCACGTTCGCGGCCGCATAGATCAAGGCCCCGTGAACCCCCTGTTGCCAAAAGCGCATGCAGCGCATGTTGGGCGTAAGATGAAACAAGAAGAACCGGAAGACCAGATGTCCGAAACAAGCCACGTTCCACGAAACGGGTTGGCGCGCCAAATCCCTTTGCTGGTGATTCTCGGTGTCGCCGCGGTGGGGTTTTTCACGCTGGGTGATTACCTGACTTTCGAAACCCTGCGCGACAACCGCGAAGCGTTGCTGGCGTGGCGGGACGCAAACTACTGGGCCATGGTGGCCGGGTTCGTTGCCGTCTATATCGTGATCGTCGCGTTTTCGCTGCCCGGGGCTGCTGTCACCTCGATGACCGGTGGGTTCCTGTTTGGACTGTTTGCCGGAACGGTGTTCAATGTATTTTCGGCCACAATAGGCGCATCGGCCATCTTTTTGGCCGCCCGCTGGGGGTTGGGCAATACTTTGACGACCCGGTTGGATGCCTCAAAGGGGACGATTGGGAAGCTGAAAGACAGGTTGCGCGAGAACGAAATCTCGGTGCTGTTCCTGCTGCGGCTTGTCCCGGTTGTGCCGTTCTTTGTGGCCAATCTGGTGCCTGCGCTGGTGGGCGTCAAATTTCGCAATTTTCTGATCACGACGGCGCTGGGCATTATCCCGGGGGGTATCGTTTACACCTGGATCGGCGTTGGGCTGGGCGGTGTGTTCGACCGTGGCGAAACACCGGACGTTTCTTTGTTGTGGGAACCCTTCGTCATTGGCCCCATTGTCGGCTTGTGTGTGCTGGCTGCTTTGCCGATTGTCATCAAGTCCCTGCGTGGCGGAAAGGACGCCTGACCCATGCAACACCTCAAGACAGATATCTTGGTCATTGGGGCCGGGTCCGGAGGGTTATCGGTTGCGGCCGGTGCCAGCCAGATGGGTGCGAAGGTGATCCTTCTGGAAGGGCACAAGATGGGCGGCGACTGCCTGAACTTCGGCTGCGTCCCGTCGAAAGCGCTGATCGCAAGCGGCAAAGCGGCCTTTGGTCAGGCGCATTCCGCCGCGTTTGGCGTGGCCGATGTAAACCCTCAGATCGACTATGCGGCGGCGAAGGATCATGTGCGGGATGTGATTGCCCAGATCGAACCAATGGACAGCCAGCAACGCTTCGAAGGTTTGGGTGTCAAGGTGATCCGCGAGTTTGGCAGCTTTATCTCCCCGACCAAGGTGCAGGCCGGAGATCATGTCATCACCGCGCGCCGGATCGTGATTGCAACCGGGTCGTCGCCAATGGTTCCGCCGATCCCGGGACTGGACACAGTGCCTTATCAAACAAACGAAACCATCTTCGACCTGCGCGAGCGTCCGGAACACCTGCTGATCATTGGCGGTGGTCCGGTGGGTATGGAAATGGCGCAGGCTCATGTCCGGTTGGGCAGCAAGGTAACAGTTGTTGAAGGGCAAAAGGCATTGGGCAAAGGCGACCCCGAGGCCGCGTCCGTGGTGCTGGAGGCTTTGCGCGGCGAAGGTGTCATGGTCCATGAAAATGCCGTGGTGGCCCAGATTCGCGGAAGGGAAGGCGTTGTGGAAATCGTGACCGAGAATGGCGATATTCACCGGGGCTCTCACCTTTTGATCGCCGTAGGGCGCAAAGCCAATATCGAGCGTCTGAACCTGGCCGCGGCAGGAGTTGACCGCACCCGAACCGGAATCAAGACGGACGACAGCTTGCGGACGTCAAACCGCCGGGTCTATGCGATTGGCGATGTCGTGGGGGGGCTGCAATTCACCCATGTAGCCGGGTATCATGCTGGTATCATCATTCGATCCGCCTTGTTCGGCCTGCCCGCTAGGGCGAAAACGGCGCATATCCCATGGGCAACGTTCACCGACCCTGAACTGGCGCAGGTTGGTCTGACCGAAACTCAGGCCCGCGACCGGCATGGCGACAGGGTGCAGGTTGCGCGCTTTGACTATCATCATAATGACCGCGCTTTGGCCGAGCGCAAAATCAAAGGGTTCATCAAGGTCATGGTGGTGAAGGGCAGGCCCGTCGGTGCCACGATTGTGGGCCATCAGGCGGGCGAGTTGATCAACATGTGGTCGCTGGCTTTGGCCAATAATCTGAAGATGGGACAGATCGCTGCTATGGTTTCACCGTATCCAACGATCGGAGAGCTTAACAAACGCGTTGCTGGCGCTTATTTCTCTCCAAGGCTGTTTGAGAATCAGACAGTTAAACGTGTGGTCAGGTTCGTCCAGCGCTGGATTCCCTGACCTGAAGAGGAGCGTAATTTGAACTCGCTGTCGGGCCGATTTCTGATCCTGACGACGGTCTTCGTTATGTTGGCCGAAATCTTGATCTTTGTCCCGTCGATTGCCCGGTTCCGCGAGGATTTCCTGCTAAACCGTCTGGAACGCGCCCAGATCGCATCTCTGGCGTTGCTGGCTGACGATATGCTGGCCGAAGATCTTGAGGCGGAATTGCTGGCGAATGCCGGTGTTTACAACGTTGTGTTGCGTCGGGATGAAGTCCGCCAACTCATGCTGTCGTCACCAATTCCCGAGGCAATCACCAAAACATTCGATCTACGGGATGCCGGTCCGTGGATTTTGATCCGGGATGCGGTGAGCCGGATATTCATACCCGAAAATGAAGTCATCCGTATCATTGGCGAGCCGGTCAAGGGCGCGGGGTTGCTAATTGAGGTTACGATCGACAGCGCCCCCCTGCGTATGGCGATGGTTGACTACGGCCTGCGCATTCTGGGGCTGTCCTTTGTCATCTCAATCATCACGGCGTCCTTACTGTTCCTTGCGGTGCGAGTGGTTCTTGTTCGCCCAATCAAAAGCGTAGTGGGATATATGCAGCGCTATGCCAGCGCACCCGAGGATGCGCGCGGCATCATCTCGCCGAATTCCAGAGTGACGGAATTGCGCGAGGCCGAAGAAGCGCTGAAGATGTTGCAAACGGAACTGACGCAGGCGCTCAAACAGCGCGAGCGGCTGGCGCAACTGGGTGGGGCGGTTGCAAAGGTCAGTCATGACCTGCGTAACATCCTGACATCGGCGCAGCTGTTCACGGACAGGATCGAATCCAGTGATGACCCGCTGGTCCGGCGAATGGCTCCGAAGTTGGTGAATTCGATCACCCGTGCTGTATCGCTGTGTGAAAGCACATTGGCATTCGGCCGTGCAGAAGAACCTGCGCCGACCTTGACGATGGTGCCCCTACGGACAATTGCGGCTGACGTCGCCACC